>PKCY01000264.1 GCA_002862985.1 Haliea sp. | reverse complement strand
ATGATCGGGCAGATGTTATGCCACACTTTAAGATGGGACTCCACCCCCGGGGTTTGCTTAGACAAACGTCTGGATGCTTTATGTGAGAGCCCCAATCACGTAGGATAAAAAATGGTACTGGAGCAAGCGTATGATTGGCAGTACCGACGGACCGGGAGCCTCCTTGATTCAACAACTTTCCATTGCAGTGCGCGGGCAAGGCCTCTACGCCATTACCGAACAGATAGCGCCCGTCGTTGCCAGCTGCGGTCAGTCTGAAGGGCTGTGCACGCTGTTTATTCGTCACACTTCCGCCAGTCTCCTCATTCAAGAGAACTACGAGGATAGCGCCCGGATCGACCTGGAAAATTGGCTAAACCGACTGGTGCCAGAACGGGATTCACTGTACACCCATACTTTAGAAGGCGACGACGACATGCCCTCCCACATTAAATCTGCCTTAACGGCCACGCAGATCAGCATTCCGTTCCAGCACGGCGCACTGATGCTTGGAACATGGCAGGGTATCTATTTGTGGGAACACCGTCATCACGCAGGTGCCAGGCAGCTGGTCTTACACCTGTGAATACGACAAGCAACATAATGCCGGAATCCTCCCGGAATGAGCTTACACGCCGCCTGCGGCAATACCTGGATGCCGACAACGTTATTGTGGACCAGGAATCGCAGCGCCCTTACGAATGCGACGCACTCACCATCTACTGCGACCTACCACTACTCGTCGCTCTGCCCGAAACCACAGCACAGGTGCAGCAAGTACTGCGTGTATGCCACCAACTTAATGTACCCTTGGTAGCCCGTGGAGCCGGTACCGGCCTGTGTGGCGGCGCTATGCCACACCCTCAGGGCGTACTTCTGGCGCTCACCAAGCTTGATCGTATTGTGAATATTGATCCCTTGGCGCGCACCGCGCGAGTGCAACCCGGCGTCAGCAATTTGGCTATCTCCGAGGCGGTCGCGGCACACGGTTTGTATTACGGACCGGACCCCTCGTCACAAGTTGCCTGCAGCATCGGCGGCAACGTGGCTGAAAATTCTGGTGGAGTCCACTGCCTCAAATACGGCCTGACCGTGCACAACATCCTGTCGCTCGACATACTCACCGTGGCAGGGGAAGCACTCACCATCGGCAGCCAGGGCCTCGACAGTCCTGGCTATGATCTTATGGCGCTCTTTACCGGATCCGAGGGCCTTCTGGGTATCGTGACGGAAATCACTGTGCGTTTACTGCCCTTGCCGGAAGTCGCCCAGGTGGTGATGGCGGGCTTTGAAAGCGTGGATGCAGCGGGCGACGCAGTGGGAGCGGTAATCAGTGGGGGGATTATCCCGGCCGGCCTGGAAATGATGGACCGCCTGGCCATTCAGGCCGCAGAAGACTTTGCACAGGCTGGCTACCCTCGAGACGCGGCGGCCATCCTGTTGTGCGAAGTCGATGGCACCCGCGAGGAAGTAGATCAGCACGTATCTCAGGTGGCAAACCTGTTCAACAGCATGGGAGCAAGCTCGCTAACCATTTCCCAAGATGAAGCGCACCGATCCCTGCTGTGGAAGGGCCGCAAATCAGCCTTTCCCGCCGTGGGCCGTCTAGCACCGGACTACTACTGCATGGACGGCACTATTCCGCGGGGGCAGGTTTCCTTTGTACTGAATGAAATACACCAGATGTCTGAACACTACGACCTGCGCGTTGCCAATGTTTTTCACGCTGGCGATGGAAACCTCCACCCCCTGATTTTGTTTGATGCCAGTGACCCGAACGACGTTCGCAAGGCTGAGGAATTCGGCAGTAGAATTCTGAAATTAGCGGTGCAAGTGGGTGGCTGCATCACCGGCGAGCATGGCGTTGGCGTGGAAAAACTTCGACTGATGCCGAGTCAATTCAGTGCCGAGGAATTGTTACAGCTCGAGGACATCAAACATGCCTTTGACCCTGCGCTCAATCTGAACCCCGGCAAGGGCGTGCCTATTCTAAAGCGCTGTCAGGAGTACCGGGCTCTACCTGCTCGGCACCAGCATGAGTGAAGAACCTAAGCCGGCTGGTCTCGATGACAGTAAAGCCATTGTCACCTCACTTATGCAGGCGCGAGAAGAAGCCCGCCCGGTGTATATCACTGCCGGTGGCAGCAAACGTCATATTGCTGGTCGTGACTGCGACAGCGACACCCTGGATGTCTCACTACACCGCGGCATCGTAGACTACCAACCTCAAGAATTAGTGATCACCGCACGCGCGGGGACTCCGTTGACCGAACTGATTGCAGCACTTCAGGAGCACAACCAGATGCTGCCGTTCGAGCCGCCCCTGTTCGGTGGGAAAGCTACGCTGGGCGGCACACTGGCATGCAATCTCTCAGGACCCGCCAGGCCTTTTAGAGGCTCAATTCGCGACGCAGTGCTGGGTGTGCAGCTGATCAACGGCAAATGCGAGCTTCTTAACTTCGGCGGCAAGGTAATGAAAAATGTAGCAGGCTACGATGTCTCGCGTTTGCAGGCCGGGGCGCTAGGGACGCTGGGGGTAATCAGCGAAATCAGCCTGAAGCTTCTTCCACAGCCTGAAAAAACACTAAGCTTGCGCTACGAAATGACAGCCGGGGATGCCATCGAGTGCATGAACCGACGCGCCGGTGAGCCCAAGCCGCTATCAGGCGCCTTCTGGTTAAACGGCGACCTGACGCTGAGACTGTCCGGCGCTGCCAGCGCAGTGGAAAGCACAGCTGCGCAATGGGGTGGCGATATTCTCGATGCAGCAGATAACACCTGGGAAAACTTGCGCGATATGACATTGCCCTACTTCGCCAACGACGAACCGCTGTGGCGTTTTTCGGTTAACCCCGCCGCAACGCTATCCACCGCAACGGACTCGAGCCTCATCGATTGGGGCGGCGCGCAACGTTGGCTGCGCGGAGAATACCCCCTGCAGGAACTGCAGCAGGCAGCCGCAAGCGCGGGTGGTCATGTCACTCTTTTTCGAGGCGGTGATCGCGCCGCAGAGGTTCGCTCGCCATTGTCTGGAACAGAACAACATTTGCAGCAGCAGTTAAAACGCGCCTTTGATCCTGATGGTATTCTCAACCCGGGCCGACTGTACAGTTGGCTGTAGGAGAACAACCGGATGCACGTAGAGCTACACCCGCGCTTTGCCGATACGCCAGAAGGTATACAGGCCAAGGCCTTGACCAGCGCTTGCGTACACTGTGGGTTGTGCCTCTCCACCTGCCCCACCTATATCGATAGCCGCGACGAGAGGGACAGCCCTCGCGGCCGTATTCACCTGATAAAACATTTTCTGGAAAGTGGCGAGGCTGGGGGGCCAACGCAGTTGCATCTCGATCGCTGTCTTACCTGTCGAAATTGCGAAACCACCTGTCCATCAGGGATGCAATATGGGGAATTACTGGACATCGGTCGCGGCCTGATGGAATCCGAGGTGCCACGCCCAGTCACCTCTAAACTTCTGCGCTGGCTGCTGCGATTTGTGCTCTCACGACCACCGCTTATTGGAATGACACTGGCTATTGGCCGGGCATTACGTCCGATTCTACCTGCTTCAATACGCCAGACAGTGCCTGTGCGACAGGTACGCAAGATACTGCCAACAGAGCGACATACACGCAAAATGCTAATACTGGAGGGCTGCATCCAGCGCACAGCAACGCCGAATACCAACGACGCCGCGAGGCGAGTGCTGAACAAACTGGGGGTTACACTCATCGTCGCACCACAGGCCGGATGTTGCGGCGCTGTGAATTACCATTTGGCGGCACACGCTGACGGTCTCGACAATATGCGTCGCAACATTGACGCCTGGTGGCCCCACATTCAAAGCGGCGCCGAGGCGATCGTTAGCAGCGCCAGCGGCTGCGGTGCGATGCTGATCGATTACGGACGACTACTGGCAGACGACAAAAACTACGCCGAAAAAGCGCAGCGCGTTTCACGGCTCACTCGCGACCTCGGCGAAGTCCTGCTGAATGAAGATCTCGATAAGCTGCAATTGAATACTTCGATCGGCAAAGTCGCGGTGCACACACCCTGCACAATGCAACACGCACTGCAACGGCCCGACTTACCAACTGCCATTTTGCACCGGGCTGGATTTCAACTCGCCGTATTGAGAGAGAAGTTACTGTGCTGCGGTTCGGCGGGTACCTATTCCATTTTGCAATCCACCATCAGCGAACGACTGCGCGACAAAACGCTACAGACGTTGACAGATGACAACCCTGCGATAATTGCCACCGCAAACATTGGCTGTCAACTGCACCTGCAATCACAGGTGGGAGTGCCGATTGTACATTGGATCGAGTTATTGGACGTTCCCTAGTCAGATTTCACACTATTTTGATGGATAGCGGATAGAACAAACTAATATCTGCTATATTTGATCTCCTCTATTCTCCCACTAAAAGAGCAATCAATGACCGATACAAAAGGCAAATTTCTGTTGGATGCCGTCTACGAGTGGGAGGCCAACTTCCCGGATCGGGTTTACATGACCCAGCCGGTAGGCAACGGCAACGTTACAGACTACACCTGGGCCGAAACCATGAGCGAGGCGCGCAGAATGGCCGCTCATCTGCGCTCGCTGGCACTCCCCACGAACAGCCACATCGCCCTGCTGTCGAAGAACTGCGCGCACTTCGTCATGTGTGACCTGGCGATCTGGATGGCGGGACACGCCACTATCGCTTTGTACCCGACGCTGAATGCGGACACCATAGCGTACATTCTGGAACATTCCGAGTCCCGCCTTATCTTTATCGGAAAGCTGGATGATTGGGACGAAATTAAAGTCGGCATTCCCGACGGCCTGGAAAAAATCGCCCTGCCGCTAGCACCCAAAACAGACTACGCCCACTGGGACGACATCATTACTCGATACAATCCCATTACCGACAACCCCTCCCCTCCCGGCGACCAGCTCGCGCTGATGTGCTACACATCGGGAAGTACCGGGCGCCCGAAAGGGGTTATGCACACGTTTGCGTCCGCCTCCGCTCCTACTCAGGCTGCCGTCGGGGAGTTCGGCATCACCGACAAAGATCGCGTTTTGTCCTACTTACCGCTAGCCCACGTCATGGAACGTGCAGTCGTCGAATGCGGCTCATTTTTTGCCGGCACCCATATTTATTTCGCCGAAAACCTGGATACATTCCTGCAGGATTTACGACGGGCTGACGCCACGCTGTTCTTGTCGGTACCCCGATTGTGGCTTAAGTTTCAACTTGGCGTGTTTCAAAAATTTCCCGAGAAGCGTCTGCAACGACTGTTATCTATTCCCATTGTTCGCGGAATAGTCCGACGGAAAGTGCTTGAAGGTCTGGGACTTGACCATGTGCGCCTGGCCGGAAGTGGCTCAGCTCCCATTCCCGCTGAGCTCATTGAATGGTATGACAAGCTGGGACTGCACCTACTGGAGGGCTATGGCATGAGTGAGGACTTTGCCTACTCCCACATGTCTACTCCTGCGCTGAGACGGGCGGGCTATGTCGGGGTACCCTGCAACGGCGTTGAAACGCGTATCAGCGAAGATGGTGAGATACAAATCAAGTCGCCGGGTGACATGCTCGGCTATTACAAGGCCCCGGATCTAACCGCCGAATGTTATACCTCCGACGGATTTTTCCGCACGGGTGATCGGGGGGATTATTCAGCAGACGGGCTGCTGCGAATTACCGGTCGATTGAAAGAAATCTTCAAAACCAGTAAGGGTAAATATGTCGCCCCCGCACCCATTGAAAATCTGCTAAACGCAGATAGTCATATAGAACTCTCATGTGTTTCAGGTCCCGGTCGCCCTGCCAGTTACGCGACTGTGCAGCTTGCGGAGGAACTGAAAGATAAACTGGACCAGGAGAGCTTTCGCCAGCAACTCACTCCAAAACTGGAAGCTCTGCTCACGTCAGTGAATGAACGGGTTGAGGAATATGAAAAAGTACAGTTTCTGGCCGTTGTCAGGGAAGATTGGGATACCGCCAATGACTTCCTCACGCCAACCTTGAAGATCAAGCGCAACGTGGTCGAATCCGCCTACAGCCCTTTCTTGGACAAATGGTATGCATCCGGTTCGAAGGTGATCTGGCCGGATTAAGCTAGCCAAGACGCTCGCAATGCGCAAGGTGCAGGTGCAGGTCCAGCCCCACAGGAGTCATCAACAACACAACGCGGCTTGGGCGATCATTTCTATTTCACACACGCGGATCATTCAGTGGCTTGCAGCGTCACAGATCAAGCTACATTAGACGAATTCTCGTGAAAAATAGCCCTGAAATTTAATTCGGCTCTTATTCTGGTTGGCGCTAATTAGCTCGAGTATAAAGGGATTTATCTCGGCACTTTCTTGACGAATTCTGGTTTCAGCTTCATCGCCCCAATACCGTCCATCTTGCAATCAATGTTGTGGTCGCCGTCCTCCAGAAGGTTACCGTTGGCGTCCTTTACCGGGGAAGGTTCATCACCCTCTTTCACAACGCCCGGAAGCCACTCGTTCGCGCACTCCGGACACACATATAAATTGCGGTCCTCTTAGGTGAATTCGGAGTCACATTGTGGGCATAGTGGCAATTTACTCATATCTGATCCAGTCGATTGGTCAAATTTTGAACAGCTCGACGAGCATAAAGAACAGCCTGGCTGGCAGCGCCGCCATTCTAGCGATGATCGTGGTGGACGATGACTCAAAAAATGGTAATAATTCACAAACCGGTTATATAACGGCCCGTATTCAGACCAAAACGATAGTCGACTTGTAACCGGGTATTTGGTTTTATAGAAGACAAGCCCGTCACCGCCTTCACTGGTCAAGTGATGGGCCTATAACGGCAAGCATTACTATTTAACAGGGTCCCAGGGGCGTCAGCGAACCATCTCGCTACCCTACGGTGACCCGGTCTGCCAAGGGGGCACACTCTATGAGAAGACAGAAACGCGATATGAATTCCAGAGCATTCGACAAGGGCTACCAGGCCGGTATTGCGGGGCGAAGCATCGATTTTTGCCCTCACGAAGAGGAAGAACACCGGCACAATTGGGTATCGGGGTGGCGTGAAGGTCGCAGCGACCAATGGGATGGCCTCACCGGTGTTTCTGGGGTACACAAATTACGCGCGCTCTGACGACTCTCCCTACCGTTCGTTCGATTTAGCCATGCCTCGCGCAGTTTGCTGCGCGAGAGACCACTATTCTCGATTTGCCATTGCCAGTATGGCAAAAGCCAGGCGTGGTTAGCGTTTATCATTGCACCCGGTGTCAGTGCCACCGCTCCAGTAAGAACCCTGCCTGTGCTTTCCATATACTTCTGTTCATTACGATGCTGTTTCCAGCCGGCAACCTAAGCTGGACATCTGCATGCCCGTTGCTTGACCCTGTTCGACCACCGACCCAACCGTTGCCTTTGCTATCATTCAAACAAAACTCGATGAAACCCCTGTACTTCAATGGCCCGGCGGTGGCAGCCAGAATGCTGCAAGCCCTGAATGAGCGAATCGCAGGACACTCAACAAGAATGACGCAAAGGAACTATTGGGCCGACAGTCAGTCACACCTAGCACAATAGTAAGATCCGAACACTGGCACACTGGACGCATTGCTATCTTTAGTTACAATGCGTTCCTGTCCAAATAGCGACGCGGGCACAAGACTCAGGGCTTCATCAATCAACTCCACAGGAGCATTCGTGGCAAACGCAGACATAAAAGCACTCGAAGATTGGCTAAGCGGCCAAATCATTGGCCAGTCTCACCTGGTGCAACGGCTCATCATCGCCTTGCTGGCAGACGGGCATTTACTGGTGGAGGGCGCTCCCGGGCTCGCCAAGACACGGGCAATCAAGTCATTGGCCGATGGCCTCGAGGGCAGCTTTCACCGAATTCAATTCACCCCCGACTTGCTTCCCGGAGATGTTACCGGTACCGAAATTTACCGGCCACAGGAAGCCAGCTTCCACTTTCAGCAGGGCCCGGTTTTTCACAACCTCGTACTGGCGGATGAGATCAATCGCGCACCGGCCAAAGTTCAATCCGCACTATTGGAGGCGATGGCAGAGCGCCAGGTCAGCGTAGGCAGCCAGACTTACAGCCTGCCCGAATTATTCCTGGTTATGGCCACACAAAACCCCATTGAACAGGAGGGGACTTACCCGCTACCAGAAGCACAACTGGATCGCTTTTTGCTGCACGTCAACGTCGATTATCCCGACACGGCTGCAGAGACGGACATTCTGCGATTGACCCGCAATGAGGCCCGCAGTGGATTGGAAAAAGCATCCTCGCCACTACCCCAGGCTGCCATTTTCGCAGCCCGCCAGGAGATCCTGGCTTTGCACATGTCCGAGGCGGTCGAAACTTACATGGTGCAATTGGTCATGGCGACCCGATCTCCGGCACCTTACAGCGAAACATTGGCCGGGTGGATCGAATACGGGGGCAGTCCGCGCGCCACCATTGCGCTAGACCGCTGCTCCCGCGCGCACGCTTGGCTCAAAGGCCGGGATTTCGTCAGTCCAGATGACATCCAGGCGGTAACAGCAGATGTATTGCGTCACCGGCTAATATTGACGTTCGAAGCCGAGGCCAACGGCGTGACACCCGATCAGGTCATTCAGGAACTGCTGTCGCTAGTACCTGTGGGCTGAGAACGGTAATGCAGCTGACTGACGTTAACACCCCCGCCCGCGGCGCCTATGCCAATTTAAATGAGCTCATTGCGCTGCGCTTTCCGGCCAAGCAGTTGCAACTGGGTCGCAGAACCAGAGCGCTGAGCACGCTGGCCGGACCTAATAAATCCAATTTCCGCGGGCGTGGCATCGACTTTGAGGAAGTTCGCAGTTACCAACCTGGCGATGACATCCGCACTATCGACTGGCGCGTGACAGCCCGAACTGGAAGCGCACATACCAAATTATTCCGTGAGGAACGCGAGCGACCGGTCATGGTAATAGTAGACCAGCGCAGCAGTATGTTTTTCGGCTCCAGCCACTGCTTTAAATCGGTATTGGCGGCACAACTGGCCAGCCTATTTGCCTGGAGTGCACTCAACGGGGGCGACAGAGTCGGCGGACTGGTGTTCAATGACCATGAACATCAGGAAATACGACCGCGCCGCAGCCGTAAAACCGTACTGGCTTTGCTGTCTCAAATCACTCATTACAATAGTAGTTTGCCCGCCAATACAGCGGGAGACCAGGATAGTTTCGCCAATACACTTTCCAACCTGCGCCGTATTGCGCGACCGGGAAGCAGCCTATTTCTGGTGAGTGATTTCCGCGGCGCATCACAAGGGCGGGCTCGAGAGCATCTTTTTGAGCTCGCCAAGCACACTGAAATGACCGCAGTATCCTGTGCTGATCCGATGGAGTTTGAACTGCCCCGCGCGGGCACCTACGCGGTCACTAACGGGCATGAGCGGAGTGAATTGCACACTGGCGATCGAGACTTACGGGAGCGCTACCAACAACGCTTAGAACAACAGCATGCACTGTTGAGTAACGATTTGCTGCGTCTGGGTGTACCTCTGCTAACGGCTTCTACTGACCATGCCCCGTTCACCCTGCTGCAAAACTACTACAGAGACAAGCGCCGATGAACCCGCAAGACCCCCTGGCCGATTTGCAGCCCCTGCGGTCACCTGAGTTGATCGGCTGGTGGCCACCAGCACCCGGTTGGTGGCTGCTGACGCTGTTGATGTTAATAGCGATAGCTGCCCTCGCCTACTGGGTTGTGCAGCGCTATCGCAAAGGTGCTTACCGGCGTCGCGCGTTACAGCAATTACAGTCGCTGCAAGTTGAATTCGATCAACCGGATGACCATCGTGAACATTTAAGTCACATTAACGCGCTGTTAAAGAGCGTTGCCCTGGTTGCCTACTCGCGACAGGACATTGCTGCCCAGTACGGCGAAGCCTGGCTAAATTTTCTCAATCACAGCGCTACTGGGGGCGAGTCTTTCCAACCTTCGTACGCGGAGGCGATCTACCAAAAAGTCAATCCTGAGATTGATATTGCACAGGTACATCGAGCAGCTTACCACTGGATAAAACATCATAAGGTGGCATCGTGATTGAGTGGATCTGGCCCTGGGTGTTTTTGCTGACGCCCCTTCCCTGGCTGGTGCGCCGCGCCATTCCGCCGGCGAGCAACCAGGAACCTGCTCTGCGCGCGCCCTTCTTTTCCGAATGGCAGCAAATGGGCGGTGGACAAGCTGGCAGATCCCGACAGGAAGGCACTCTGCCACTCATATCACTGTGGTTAATTTGGCTTTTATTACTGACAGCGGCAGCACGACCGCAATGGATCGGAGAACCGATAGAGTTACCCAATAGCGGGCGCGACCTTATGTTAGCGGTCGACATTTCGGGCTCAATGCGGATCGAAGACATGCAGATAAACCAAACATTGGTTCAACGCGTAGATGCAGTCAAACAGGTGGGCGCTCAATTTATTGGGCGTCGTGCCGGCGATCGACTCGGCCTAATTCTCTTCGGCAGTAACGCCTACGTACAATCGCCGCTCAGTTTTGATACCGCCACAGTCGAACGTTTCCTGCTGGAAGCCCAAATCGGATTCGCCGGATCAGAGACCGCTATCGGAGACGCGATCGGGCTGGCAGTCAAACGTCTTAAGGAGCGGCCCTCCGAAAGCCGTGTACTAATCCTGCTGACCGACGGACAGGACACTGCCAGCTCCGTAAAACCACTGGACGCCGCTCGACTCGCAGCCGACCTGGGAATCCGCATCTATACCATCGGTATCGGCGCAGACTCTCTAACACTACCCGGATTGTTCGGCTCCAGTTTTGGCAGTCGGCAGGTCAACCCTTCTGCAGAGCTGGATGAGGCCGGGCTGAAAGAAATTGCCAGTATCACCGGCGGAGAATATTTCCGTGCACGCAACCCACAGGAGCTGATCACTATCTATGAGTTGCTGGACGAACTTGAACCCGTGGAACAGGCCACCACAACTTATCGCCCACGCCAGGCATTAAGCTACCTGCCGCTTCTAGGCGCACTCCTACTGAGTTTTCTGCTGGCGCTTCGACACTGCGTGCGGGCGCTTAACTGGAACGCTGCGACCGGTAAGCGCCGACCACAGGGGGATAACTGATGCCGCTGCACTTCATGCGGCCAGAGTGGCTGTGGACTTTGCTGCCAGCATTATTTTTTATTCTGATACTGTGGCGGCTTCGCGGTCAACAGGGCAGCTGGCATTCGGTCATCGCGCCCGATTTGCTGCCCTTTTTGGTATCTGACGCCGATGGCTCGCGAGGCAGAAACCTCCTGCCCGCCATAGCCCTGGGCTGGCTAGTGGCGGCCATCGCTGCCAGTGGTCCCAGCTGGCAGAAAATACCCCAACCAATTCACCAGAAACAAGACGCACTGGTCGTAATTCTGGACCTGAGCTATTCCATGAAATCGGCAGATCTGCAGCCTTCGCGATTGGACCGCGCGCGACAGAAAATACTGGATTTGCTGCAACAGCGCCGTGAGGGTCAAACCGGTCTGATTGCCTACGCCGGCGACGCACATATCGTCACGCCTCTTACCGACGACATACAGACCATCGCCAACCTGTTGCCCGCGCTGCATCCTGACATGATGCCCCTGCGCGGCAGTGCGCCGGTGAGTGCTGTCGCCCAAGGTCTTGAGTTGCTGCAGTCAGCGGGCATTCGGACTGGCAAAATACTACTGGTGACTGACGGTGTCTCTGACCGGGACCTTGAGAAAATAGAGAAGTTGCTCAGGGGCAGCAATGCACAATTGGACATTTTGGGCGTGGGCACAAGCCTCGGAGCGCCCATTCCAATGCTACGAGGCGGCTTTGTGAAGGACAAGGACGGCGCGATTGTATTGCCCGGGCTGAACGAAAAGAACCTGCGACAACTGGCCGATGCGACCGGGGGCCGTTACCGACACATGCAAATTGATGACGCAGACATTGACTATCTGCTCGCCGACAATACTCTGCGTGACTCTGAAGAAACTCTGGCGCTCGATAGAACTGCAGACACCTGGGAGGACCAGGGCTACCTGTTCATCCTCGCACTACTCCCCCTGGCTCTGGGACTGTTTCGTCGCGGCTGGCTGCTGTCGCTGCTACCCTTGTTCTTTCTAGCCCAGCCACAGCCTGCTGTCGCTCAAAACTGGGATGATTTGTGGCTCACGCCGGACCAGCAGGGACAGCGCGCACTGGAACAGGGTAACGATGAAGCGGCAGCTGACTTATTTGAA
>PKCY01000075.1 GCA_002862985.1 Haliea sp. | reverse complement strand
ATATCCGCCATGCCCATCGGGGCACCGGGGTGGCCGCTATTTGCCTTCTGGACAGCATCCATACTCAGGACACTAATAGCATTGGCAAGTTGTGAGCGAGGGGACGACATCAGGTTCTCCAGATCGGGGTAGGTGGGCCTAAAACGGCCGTCATTTTCGCGTAAGCGAGGGCTAACGGCAATCGAATAGGCCAATATTTGGCCTAAACTCAGACTTTCAATAGTGTGATGGGCTTCACGCCACTATATCAAAATATTTTGATATAGATAGTTTTGCCTGCTAGACTCCCGCTCTATGCTTTCAACAAATGCCGCTAAACGAGTGATCGAGATGCCGGACCAACCGCAGTCAGACCCGCGTCTGACTGCTCTGACCAACCTGTGTAAAGCCAGCGCCGACACCCTGCGCCTGTTAGTGCTTCGCGTACTGCGCAAGGACTCCTTTGGGGTCTCCGAGTTATGCTCCATCTTCGATATCCGCCAGCCGGCCCTGAGCCATCACTTGAAAGTATTAGCGAATGCCGGACTGATAACCGCCCGGCGTGAGGCAAACTCTATTTACTATCGTCGCAGCCAGCTGGGACAACACGCGGATCTGGAAGCACTGCAAAACAGTATCTTCGATGCCGTGGATGAGATTGATCTACCAGCAGATATCCAGGACAGACTGGCGGCGATGCACCGACAGCGGGAGGAAAATTCCAGTAATTTTTTCCGTCTCAATGCGCACAAATTTCACCAGCAGCAGGATCTGATTGCCAGCTACACACAATATGCTGACGTCGTCGCAGACGTTTTGGCGGATATCCATCTGGAGCGGCGCGGCACAGTGCTGGAAGTGGGACCTGGCGACGGCGCCTTTCTGCTGGAACTGGCACAGATGTTTGAGCATGTTGTGGCCCTGGACAATGCGCCGGCTATGCTGGAACAAGCGCGCGGAAAAACCTCTGCCGCCAGATTGAAAAACATTGAGTTCATACTCGATGACACTCGCAGCAAGCAAATGCAGAGCCTACAAGCGGACTGCGCTGTTATCAATATGGTGCTACACCACACACCAGCCCCAGGTGAGGTTCTGCATGATGTCGCATCATGCCTCGCGCCCACTGGCGTGGTACTGGTAACAGAACTGTGCAAACACGATCAAGGCTGGGCGAGAGAGAATTGCGGTGATCTATGGTTGGGATTTGATCCGCAAGAATTAACGCACTGGGCGCAAGACGCAGGATTAGCAGACATTGCCAGTGTTTACCTGGCGCAACGAAACGGTTTTCAAGTACAGGTGCGGTTGTTTGGCCATGCCTGATAATTCAGTAAGAAGGATATAACTATGAGCGAATATAATATTTTTACATCCGAGTCCGTGTCCGAGGGACACCCGGATAAAATGGCGGATCAGATTTCTGACGCGATTCTGGACTACCTGTTAAAGCGCGATAAAAATGCGCGCGTAGCCGTGGAGACCATGGTTAAGACTGGTATGACCGTGGTAGCAGGTGAAGTGACCACCACAGCGCATATGGACCTCGAGGAGACCATTCGTAACACCATACTCGATATTGGTTACGACACCTCCGACGTCGGTTTCGATGGCGCATCCTGTGCTGTACTCAATGCGATCGGCAAGCAATCACCCGATATTTCCATGGGTGTTACCGAGGGTCAAGGCGCTCATGCAGAACAGGGAGCCGGAGACCAGGGCCTGATGTTCGGCTATGCCACTAATGAAACCAAAGTGCTGATGCCTGCGCCTATCTATTTTGCCCACCGCCTGGTGGAGCGTCAGGCTGAATTGCGTAAGGACGGCGCGCTGCCCTGGCTGCGCCCCGATGCCAAAAGCCAGGTCACTCTGCGTTATGAAAACGGTAAGCCCGTTGCCATCGACGCGGTGGTGTTGTCCACCCAGCACGATGAAGACGTAAAACAAAAGGAAATTCACAAACAAATTATGAAGCACGTCATCAAAGACGTGTTGCCAGAGGAATGGTTACACCGGGGTACGCAATACCACATTAACCCCACAGGCCAGTTCATCATCGGCGGTCCAGTCGGTGACTGCGGCCTCACCGGGCGCAAGATCATTGTGGACACCTACGGCGGCATGGCGCGTCATGGTGGCGGCGCATTCTCCGGTAAGGACCCCTCAAAGGTTGACCGCTCCGCAGCCTATGCGGGCCGTTACGTGGCGAAGAACATCGTCGCTGCAGGCTTGGCCGACCGTTGTGAAATCCAGGTGTCTTATGCGATTGGTGTGGCAGAGCCCACCTCCATCGCCATCGACTCATTCGGCACAGGCAAAATTGAAGACGAGGCCATTGCAGAACTGGTACGCGAACATTTCGACCTGCGTCCTAAAGGTTTGGTCGCGATGCTGAACCTGAAGCGTCCCATCTACCGCAAGACAGCGGCTTATGGGCACTTTGGCCGCGAGGATCGAGACTTTACCTGGGAGAAAAAAGATAAAGCTAAGATTCTAAAAAAAGCAGCACGATAACAGGAAGCTTTCGGTCGACTCTTCCTAGTGCCGACCTGAAATCACAATTGAAAAATATGGCCCAAGGGCCAAGAGGAAGCAAAATGAACAAAGCAGAAAAGTTACAACAAGTTGAAGACTTCAAGGTGGCCGATATCTCTCTGGCACAGTGGGGAAGACGCGAACTCGAAATCGCAGAGAGCGAAATGCCGGCACTGATGGCGATGCGCGCCAAATATGCTGATAGTAAGCCTCTGGCAAACGCGAAGATTCTCGGCTGTATCCATATGACCATTCAAACGGGCGTGCTGATTGAGACACTGCTTCAGTTGGGCGCCGAAGTGCGCTGGTCATCCTGCAATATTTTCTCCACTCAGGACCACGCAGCCGCCGCTATCGCCGAAGCAGGTATCCCCGTTTACGCTTGGAAGGGTGAGACCGAAGAGGAGTACGAGTGGTGTCTTGAGCAGACCATACTCAAAGACGGTGAGCCCTGGGATGCCAACATGATTCTGGACGACGGCGGCGATCTGACTGCCATGCTGCATGAGAAGTACCCGGCCATGCTGGACAAGATTCACGGCATCACCGAAGAAACCACTACCGGCGTTCACCGCCTTCAAGAAATGCTGGAACACGGCACGTTGAAGGTGCCTGCTATCAACGTAAACGACTCTGTAACCAAGTCGAAGAATGACAACAAGTACGGCTGTCGCCACAGCCTCAATGACGCGATCAAGCGCGGCACCGATCACCTGATGTCTGGCAAAAAGGCGCTCGTTATTGGCTACGGTGATGTCGGCAAGGGGTCGGCCCAATCTCTGCGTCAGGAAGGCATGATTGTAAAGATCTCTGAGGTCGACCCAATCTGCGCCATGCAAGCCTGCATGGATGGTTTTGAGGTCGCGTCACCTTTCATTGATGGTGTCAACGACGGTACTCCTGCATGTATCAACCAGGACCTACTATCTACGACTGACCTGGTAGTCACTACAACGGGTAATTATCAGGTGTGTGACTCCAACATGCTAAAGGCACTCAAGAGCGGTGCAGTGGTCAGCAATATTGGTCACTTCGATAACGAAATCGACACCGCCTTCATGCGCAGCAATTGGGAGTGGGAAGAGGTCAAGCCGCAGGTGCACAGGGTCTACCGCGATAAGAAAGCCAACGATTACCTGCTGCTGTTGTCAGAAGGTCGCCTGGTGAATCTGGGAAATGCTACCGGCCACCCTTCACGGATTATGGACGGCTCTTTTGCAAACCAGGTTCTGGCGCAGATTTATCTGTACGAGCGCAAGTTCGCGGATCTGGAAACTGAAATGAAGCCCTCTGCCCTTTCTGTGGAAGTATTGCCGAAGCGGCTGGACGAAGAAGTTGCGGCGCACATGATCGGCGGTTTCGGTGCAGTCCTAACGCGCCTTACCACAGAGCAGGCCGACTATATCAAAGTCAGTCCTGATGGCCCCTTCAAGCCTGAAAGCTACAAGTATTAAGGTACCCTGACATATGGCTGAGCAAAAAAAGCGGTTCAGCTTCGAGTTCTTCCCGCCCAAGACAGATGCGGGAATGGACAAGTTGCTGAACGAGGTTACGCCTGTCCTGAACGCGCTAGGTCCTGAGTTTTTCTCGGTGACCTACGGCGCGGGCGGCAGCACGCGTGATTCTACCCTGGGGGTAGTCTCTTCCATCAAGGATGCAGGTATCGATGTAGCGCCCCACTTGAGCTTCGGGGGGGATGATGAGAGTGCTGTTGGCACTTTACTCGACACTTATCGCGAGCGTGGGGTAAACCGTGTTGTTGCTCTGCGCGGCGACATTCCTTCGGGCATGGGTGATGCCAAGCAGCTTGTCTATGCAAACGAACTGGTAGACTTCATTCGACAGAGCTCCGGTGAACACTTCCGTATAGAGGTTGCAGCCTATCCGGAGGTTCATCCCGAAGCAGACTGCTACAACAGTGATATACAATTTCTCAAGAAGAAGTTTGATGCGGGCGCAGACAGCGCCATCACGCAATACTTCTACAACGTAGAGGCATATTTTTATTTCCTGGATCAATGCGCTGCCATTGGCATCGACAAACCCATTTACGCAGGAATTATGCCCATCACTAACTTCACCAATTTGCAGCGATTTTCTCGCAACTGTGGCGCGGAAATACCACGATGGATTTGCCGGCGCATGGAAGATTACGGTGAAGATCAAGCGAGTATCATTAAGTTTGGTACCGAAGTTGTCACGCAATTATGTCAAACGCTGCTCGACAGCGGCGCGCCCGGCATACATTTCTACACCATGAATCAAGTAGAACCCACGCGGGAAATTTATACTAACCTCGGCCTGTAAAACCAAGGTGCGACCATCATGCGCGTCACGCGTATTCACACTTCTCAAAAACTGCATAGCGATGCCGTTGTCCAACTGGAACCAGAGGCCAGTCGCCACCTCTCGCGCGCTCTGCGTCTGGGCGTGGGTGACAAACTTATCTTATTCAATGGACTCGGCGGAGAGTATCCGGCTGAAATAACAGCGCTCGACAAGAGAAATGTACAGGTGCTGACGAGCGGCCTGGCGCAACGCGAATGCGAATCTGACCTGCACATACATCTAGGCATCGCCATCTCGCGCGGAGAACGTATGGATTGGGTCATACAAAAAGCTACCGAGCTGGGTGTGAGTTCCCTGACTCCGCTGATGACGGAACATTCTAGCGGCAAGTTGGCCGGAGAGCGCGCGGAAAAAAAGCGGCGACATTGGCAAAAAGTTGCCGTAAGCGCCTGCGAACAAAGTGGTCGCAACCGCGTACCCGACATTCACGCGCTGCAGGCGCTTCCCTCCTGGATAGAGGACACACAGGCGGAGCGTAAATTCGTGTTACATCATCGCGCGACGACAGTGAGCACCGCAGCAAAGGCACCGAAAAGCGTCGCACTATTAATTGGCCCCGAGGGTGGATTGAGTAGCAGTGAAATCGTAGCAGCGGAGCATGCCGGTTATGAACCTCTAAGGCTTGGCCCGCGTGTACTGCGCACCGAGACCGCTCCGCTTGCTGCTATTGCTATTTTGCAGTGCCGCTGGGGGGATATGCTGCTCAGCTAACGCCCGTCCGGCCAATCACGATGCCGCATTTGCTGATAGCCGTTTTAAGCGCCCTGCTCGCGTAGCCATTGCGCATGCGTCCATTCCAAAAATTGTCCCACCGCATTTACCGTATGATCGGTGCGTACTGAGTGAAAAATTTCGAAGGCGTGCTGCGCGCCAGGCAGTTCCGCGTAGGCGACCGGCTGTTGTGACTTCTCTTGCAATGCCGAGACAAAGGACCGTGCCTCCTCCACCCATACCAAGGAATCGTGTGTACCCTGAATGACAAACATGGGCGGCGCATCCTCCCGGATATGACTAAGCGGTGAACCCGCATCCCACAACTCGGGATTCTCGGCCCGCTTGCACTGCATCACCCGGTCAGCCAGCATGTCCTCCATGGACATGCCCGGTCGAATTCCGTTGCGATCAAGAAAGTCGAACACCCCGTAAAAAGGCACCGCTGCTTGTACCGTGGTGTCGGTCTCTTCAAACCCTGGCTGCCATTCCGCGCGATTGGGAGTCAACGCTGCCAATGCGCTGAGATGGCCACCGGCCGAACCACCGGTAATTGCAATGTAGTCCGGATTTCCGCCGTAATCCTCGATGTGTTCCTTGATCCACGCAATGGCTTTCTTTACATCAATAATATGTGCCGGGAACGCCGCCTTAGGGCTAAGGCGATAGTTAATCGCGACACACAGCCAGCCCCGTTGTGCCATGTGGTACATCAGCGGTTTTCCCTGCTGCTCTTTTTCACCAATCATCCACGCACCCCCGTGGACCTGCAACAGGACAGGGAAACCGCCCTCTCTCGGCTCAAGCGGTTGGTAGATATCCAAGAGATTGCGCTTGCCCCCATCTGAATAGGCAATGTGATTATGCTGGCGCACCCCGGGCCGCTTGAAATGAAAGGGCTTTATCCACTGGCGGGTAACAATGTCATCACATAAGACATGCTGGCGCTCGGTGGGAATGTCCGAGCGATAGTCATCCCCCAGAGCCCGGCGCAGAGCGGGGCGGAGCTGGTTGGGCGTATCCATAGACTGGCAATGCAAATAAACGAGCCCCAGCCATGACATCGCAAAAAAGCCCAGCCCGGTCTGTGCCAGCGGATCTGTGAATACGCCCTGAAAAGCCAACAGTGAGGTTAAGCTCACCTGCCACAACAGATGGATCAGTGCCAACTCACCGCAAAGCCAGGCACTAAAGAAATACACTGGTACCAACCAGTATATCCGCCGCGCCTGCACTATCGCTGTAAACGTGCAAAAGACGCTCAATAGCGCCAGAAAGAAGTAAATACCTGCCAGACTCACGATACTCTCCAGATATAGAACTTAATAAGGCGCCTATTCTAAGGCAAATTGCGAACGATTTGTGCGCGGAGCTCAAACTTCCTTTACTTGCACCCCTGAACACCTTTGCGTAAGTTAGCAAGCCATCGGGCTACGCGAGATATTTCAATGGCAGTCAAATTGGGCGTGGTGATGGACCCCATCGCCAATATTAATTACAAAAAAGACACCACAATGGCCATGCTGTGGGCTGCTCAAGCTCGTGATTGGCAGTTGTTTTATGTCGAACAAGCCAACCTTTACCTCGAAGATAGCGTTGCACGTGCACGCATGGCGCCATTGACTGTCTTTCAGGATCCGGATAACTGGTTCAGCCTGGCAGAATATGAAGACCGAGATCTTGCTGAGCTCGACGTAATACTGATGCGCAAAGACCCCCCTTTCGATACCGAGTACATTTACAGTACCTATATACTGGAAGCTGCCGAGCGTAACGGGACGCTGATAGTCAATCGCTGCCAAAGCCTGCGCGACTGCAATGAGAAAGTATTCGCTACCCAGTTCCCCCAATGTTGTCCGCCGGTTCTTGTCAGCGCCGACATGAAACGCCTCAAAGGATTCCACCAACAGCATAACGATGTCATCTTCAAACCCCTCGACGGCATGGGTGGCTCCGCTATTTTCAGGGTGAAACCCGAAGACCCCAATGTGAGCGTTATACTGGAGACACTTACCGAGCACGGCCAACAAACCATCATGGCGCAAAAGTTCATCCCTCAAATCACCGCAGGCGACAAACGCATACTGATGATTAACGGGACGCCAGTGCCGTATTGTCTTGCTCGAGTGCCGCTGGCGGGCGAAACGCGCGGAAACCTTGCTGCTGGCGGAACAGGTGTGCCGCAACCACTAACGGAGAGAGATCAGTGGATTGCAGACCAGGTTGGCCCCAGCCTCCGCGAAAAGGGCCTGTTGTTTGTGGGAATAGATGTCATAGGCGATTATCTCACCGAAATCAATGTCACGAGCCCCACCTGTATTCGGGAAATTGACGCCGCTTATGATCTGGACATTGGCGGCCAACTCATGGATTGTATTGTCGAGGAATTGAAGAAAACCAAGTAGTTGGGGCCGCATGTACTACCTGGAAACGGGATACGACAAGCACACACGATTTAGAAATGCCGTTCTATTGGCACTCGCCGTGCACGCCACTCTGATACTCAGTATTTCGTTCAGTACTTCAACCTCTGAACGACGCTCTCCACAGATTGAAGTCACTCTGGCCACCCGGCCCACCACAGTAGCTCCCGAGAATGCCCAGTATATTGCCCAGACTAATCAGGATGGCAGCGGTGAGGAGGCGCCGATTAATCAGATCAGTAGTCTTAATAACGTGCCCAGCGGCTCTCCTGCGTTGGCCCGATCAAATCAGCAGACACGTCAGGAACATGCGGCGGGACAAACCGATACTGTCACTACCACCGCAATGACGCTCAATCGAATTGCAAAAGATCAGGCGGAGCGGGAGCATCAGATTGCATCGTTGCAAGGAATTAGCCCCGAAGTTGATCGCCTCAACCAGGAGCTTGCTAGCCTGCAGGCGGAGCTTGATGAACAAGCACTGGCGCTAGCAACTCGACCCCGAGTGAGACGCCTGACCGCTGCGTCTGCAAATCAGTCAGCGGATGCCGCCTACTTGCTGGATTGGCGGCAGAGGCTCGAAGCTGTAGGGAATAAATACTACCCGCAGGCGTCAGTTCGCTATGGCCTCTACGGAGACCTTCGCTTGTTGGTTGTGATTAGCCATGATGGCAAGCTGGAAAATATTGAAGTGCTTTCGTCTTCCGGCTACGCTGTGCTGGACGAGGCCGCTATCAAGATCGTAACCATGGCCGCACCTTACTCGCCCTTTCCTGAAGAACTAAGAGCAACCACCGATAAACTGGAAATCGTCCGCACGTGGCATTTTCAAGAAAATCAGCTAAGCTCGAAGTAGAGGCTGACGGTTTCCGTTGCGCTGACAATTTGCATCTCCATTAAACAGGTTCCCCTCATGCAAGGCCCTTTCTCCGCCAGTACAGCAATAAGCAGCGACTGCCTGCGGAATCATTTTCTTTTGGCAATGCCCAGCCTCTCGGAAGGTATTTTTTCACAGAGTCTCACCTATATTTGCGAGCATGGTGAAAGCGGCGCCATGGGCATCATCATCAACCAGGCCCTCGATCTGACAGTAGGAGAAATTTTCGAACATCTGCAAATCGACGCTAATCGAGATTTTTCCAAGGAGCCGGTTCTGGCAGGCGGGCCTGTACACATAGACCACGGATTCGTCCTCCATCGCAACTGCACCAAAAAGTGGGAAGCCAGCCTAAAGGTCACTCCTGAAATTACTCTCACCACGTCTCGCGATATTCTTCGTGCCATAGCTGAAGACGAGGGTCCGAGTGAGCACCTGATTGCCCTGGGATACGCCGGGTGGGCAGCCGGTCAGCTGGAACAAGAACTGGCCGAAAACAGCTGGCTGACAATTCCCAGCAATAGTGACGTAATTTTCTCCACTGCAGCACATCAACGTCTGGGCGCTGCAGCAGCCTTGCTGGGCATAAACATGAATCAAATCTCCGCCCAGGCCGGACACGCCTGATTGTGCAAGCCAGCAAAAGTTCAGGGTCTCAGCGGATGACAAAAAACCACCGCACCGTGATGGCATTTGATTTCGGTCTGCGTCAAATAGGCGTGGCAACAGGCAACGACTTGCTCAATACGACCCAGCCACTACCGGTTCTCAGAGCAAAAGATGGCCTACCGGACTGGCGGCTGCTAGAGACACTGGTTGAGAAATGGCGCCCTGACCTGTTTGTGGTCGGTGACCCACTCAACATGGATGGAAGCGACAGCAAATTATGCTTACTAGCGCGAAAGTTCGCGCGCCGTCTACACGGACGGCTGGGAGTGAAAGTGGTTATGGTCGATGAGCGGCTTAGCAGTTTTGAAGCGAAACAGACCAGCCGCGAGCAGGGCCACCGTGGAGATTTCAAGAAGCAACCTGTGGACAGCCTGGCCGCAGAGCTTATTCTACAAACATGGCTCGAGGAATATAGAGAAGCATACTCCGTTCAACGACCGTGAAACTGTCCTTCATCTTGCTTGTCTTCATATGATAGTGACAGCTCATCCCCGGTGCCAAACTCACTCCGGTCATGCAACTTGATTTGCAAACGTACATCGTTGGCAGAGTCCGCGAAGCGAATGGCTTCCTCCTTGGAGATCAGCTCTTTCTTGTAGGCTTTGATTAGCGATTGGTCGAGCGTTTGCATACCCAGTTCAGTTGATTTAGACATTAAGTCTTTGATCAAGTGTACTTCACCCTTGCGAATATACTCTGCGATCAAAGGCGAGTTTAACAACACCTCCACCACAGGTGTGCGTCCGGTACCATCTTTGCTTGGCAACAGCTGCTGAGCAACCATCGCCTTGAGGTTCAGGGAGAGGTCCATCCACACTTGGTTGTGCAATTCAGCCGGGAAAAAACTCTGAATTCTGTCCAGCGCCTGATTAGCATTGTTAGCGTGCAGGGTGCACAGACAAAGGTGACCAGTTTCGGCAAAGGTCAGGGCCTGCTGCATTGTTTCCGCCGTGCGCACCTCGCCGATCAGGATAACATCGGGAGCCTGGCGCAGAGTATTTTTCAACGCTACATCAAATGACTCTGTGTCCATGCCCACTTCGCGCTGCGTGACGATGCAGCCCGCGTGATCATGGATATATTCAATTGGGTCCTCGATGCTAATGATGTGCCCGCGACTATTCTGATTGCGATACCCCACCATGGCTGCCAGCGATGTGGACTTACCTGTACCAGTAGCACCTACAAAGACGACCAGACCCCGTTTGGTCATAGCCAGTTCTTTAATAATCGGTGGTAGATTCAGCTCATCGATCGTCGGAATATCAGACTGAATGCGGCGCACAACCAGGCCGCATTTTCCACGCTGCACATAGGCGCTTGCTCGAAACCGACCAAGGTCTTCGATGCTCAGAGCATAGTTGCACTCATGATGTTGCTCGAACTCCTCCCGCTGATCCGGGCGCATGGTCGACAGCACCAGTCTCCGAGCATCTTCTTCCGACAACGGCTGATCACTGATTGGATAAATCTCGCCGTCTACTTTGATACTGAGCGGAGCGCCCGCGGCAATAAATCCATCCGACGCACCTTCCTTCAAAATCCGCTTCAGCAAGTCCTCAATAACCATACTGGCATGCTCCCCTGGGAGTCTTCGTTACATCCCGACCTAGAAATTCTCCGGCATTCTGGCTTTTTCGCGCGCCGCTTCGCGGGTAATGGTTCGCTTGGCGACCATTTCCTCAAGGCACTGATCCATTGTCTGCATACCCAAGGCGCTTCCGGTCTGAATGGCTGAATACATCTGCGCCACTTTGTCTTCCCGAATAAGATTTCGGATCGCCGAGGTACCGCGCATAATCTCGTGAGCGGCCACCCGCCCGCCAGTGGCTCGCTTAAGCAGTGTTTGCGATACCACCGCCTGCAGCGACTCGGACAGCATTGAGCGCACCATAGACTTTTCCGCCGCCGGAAAGACGTCGATTACCCTGTCGATCGTCTTGGCAGCCGAGGTCGTGTGCAGTGTGCCAAAAACCACGTGCCCCGTTTCGGCCGCCGTAAGGGCGAGCCGAATAGTTTCCAGATCGCGCATTTCGCCAACGAGAACAATATCGGGGTCCTCCCGTAATGCCGAGCGCAATGCTTCTGAAAAGCCCAGGGTATCTCGGTGCACTTCCCGCTGGTTTACCAGGCACTTTTTGCTTTCATGTACAAATTCGATTGGGTCTTCGATAGTCAGTATATGTTCGTATTTATTGTCGTTGATAAAATCAATCATGGCAGCAAGTGTTGTGGACTTACCCGAACCGGTCGGCCCCGTCACCAGCACTAATCCTCGAGGCATCATGGAAATATCGCGGAACACCTGCCCCATTCCAAGGTCTTCCATAGTCAGTACTTTCGAGGGGATAGTTCGAAAGACAGCCCCGGCGCCCCTGTTTTGGTTAAATGCGTTGACTCGAAATCGCGCGACACCCGGCACTTCAAAGGAAAAGTCAGTCTCGAGAAACTCTTCATAATCTTTGCGCTGCTTATCATTCATAATGTCGTAGATAAGGGCGTGTACCTGCTTGTGCTCCATGGGCGGGAGGTTTATGCGACGGATATCGCCGTCGACACGAATCATTGGCGGAAGACCCGCAGAAAGGTGCAAATCAGACGCGCCTTGCTTGGCGCTGAACGCCAGCAGTTCTGTTATATCCATTTAACCCCTCCACTGTCGAAGCAAAGCGCCAACAGCTCCCTAACCAGAATGCTCATCATGGCAGCAAGTGACTACCGCGTTATCTTATTATAATGTCACCGCTGCCCGAATCAGCTACTATTCGCGCCATGAACGAGCAGCTAATTTCTGACAATATCCCAAAGTTACGCCAAAGGGTACGGCGCAGCGCGGAAAAAAGCGAATTTGGCAATAGTGACATTCTTGTAATTGCAGTGAGCAAAACCCGCCCAGCTGAAGATATTCGGGTCGCC
>PKCY01000207.1 GCA_002862985.1 Haliea sp. | reverse complement strand
AGCTTCGCGATCAAATCGTCCTGCTTCATTCGCTAGATATACCTGAAGCCACCACCCACTGAACACCTCATTGAACTGATAACTGCCCTGATAATAGAGCTGATCGTAACCGGTTTTAGCCGGATCAAATGCCAGCCGGTTGTCATGCCAATGCATACTAAGGACACCCTCAAAATCAAATGTCTCCGCTTGTTCATTGATCCCGTTGATGTTGCTTAGAAGAAAACCAACCTCGACAAAAATTGGCCCGTCTTCACTGGGAGGCCCAGCTGCGTTATTCTTCGCCTGCGTGCCAAATGCAAACAGACAGAGCAATACAAGAATTCCGCTACGACAAAAAAAGGCATTTTTTTCACATTATCCAGCCTTTCGCCTGTGCAGATTGAAGCACATGAAAAATCGTATTAGTCTACCGCGCTCTTTTTTAATCACTACATAAAATTTTCATTTTTCGTCTGGCCAGGTCGATTTCGTTCGCAGTCTTTGCATTCACCAGTTGTTGCTTGGCGTTATGGCACTCGACGGCTTCTTGCTGAAAGCTGTCATGCAGCTCCTCTCGGGCACGCGCCGATGCCGATTCGCATGCGGTAGGGCTCATCCTGCGCACATTCGCTGTGCTTCCAGTCTCTTCGACGGTCACACAGTCGCCGATGCGGATTTCAGTTTGGTCTGTAATCACGCGGATAGAATTTCCGTCACCCGTACTAACAGTGTACGCGATAGCATTACGGTCCCCCTGCGCAACCGCTGCCACAGCTCCGCCACCAGCCGCTCCCAACAGAGTATTGCGCACTTTCTTGCTCGACGATTTTCCGAGACCTGTCAACAGGCCGAGCGCTCCACCAATCAACGCACCGGTGCCTGCGTCTGACTGCTCTTGCACCTGCTGTGCATTGGTGACAATACCAGTTGTGACTCTTGCTGATTGCCCTGCTTTCTGCGCAAATGAGGGCGCGGTAGTTATCAACACTGATATTGATATAATCGAAATTACCTTAGTTCTGAATGACGTCATTGAAGGCGCTCCTTGTCAGTCCATCCTGTGAAAATATGTGGTGCATCGCCACTCTATCTTTATACAGCAGACTTGCAGGCCCAGCGAGAAAAATTCGAGGGAGCTGCAATCAAACTATCTTTGCAGCGGTGTGGTATTTCTCAGTTCATCGAACTGCGCCAGTTGATGCCACAGTTCACAGAAGATCAAGAAGAATGCCTTCATACAGCCGGACGAATGGCCTCTGGCCCTGCTATCGCCATTGCTTTTTTGTAAGCCGGCCTTGCAGTCACTCGGTCCAGGTAGGCCTTGGTATTGGGCATCGCCTCGTCAATCGTTCGAGCGCCTAGCATTGCCAGGGAAGTGAGATTGAACATTGACATAATATCTGCGCAACTAAACTCAGGTCCTCCAAGATAATCAGACACTTCCAAGCGTTGCTCCAGGGCACTGTATAGGCCGTCTTCACGGCGCTGCGTAGTCGTCATTATCAGGTTGTCGCCGGTGAGCTCCACACCCATCGACTGAACCGCCATTTTGATGAACAGCATGGACTGCAAGTTATTATTAAACTGCATCCAAAAGAGGTAGTTCGGATACTCAGGAGATTCTTGCGGCACGGAAAACCTGCCTTTGCCGTAGCGCCCGGAGATGTACTCCACAATAGCAGTGGACTCCGCCATCACAAGATCGCCGTCGACTATGATGGGTGAAGTGCCCACCGGGTGAAGAGCCCGATATTCGGGCGGTGCGAGAAAATCGGCACCTCGATCATACCATTGTAATTCATAGGACAGACCAAGCTCTTCCATCAACCAAACAACGCGATCAGATTGTGAGATGCCCAGGTGATGGATTGTGATCATGCGTAATACTCCGTGCCCAAAGGCATTTGAATTTGAAAAGCTTATCGCGTGGTCAATATATCTGCCCAGTCTCATCAAAGACTTCGCATATCAACCCAGCCACCCGGCGTGACGCCATCCACATACACCTTGCGGTGTTGAATCAGCCAGTCCTGCCTATGATACCGATATTGGTCGACATACCGACCCCAGTGATCAAGGCCGTCCTGAGTGAGAACCGCAAAATAACTTCTGCCTTTTGCAGACACTTCATCAACCAGATCAATCTGGTGTGTGGATGTGTGATGATGAAGATACTTTAGCTGAAATTTTTCTTGGCTCTGTTGCGCAACCGACAAAAAGAAACCTTCAATCGCTTCACGACCGCGTATAGATTCTGCACCAATGACGTCAAGCATCGCATCGGGCGCAAACAAACACATCATTGCTGCAATGTGGCCACTGTCGCCGAGGCTATTGTACCTTGCTACGATATCGCGAATGCTTTCCCGCGCCGTCAGCTCCCAAAGCTCCATAGGTTTCCTCGACTATCAGTTTACTAAGCTAACTTAGGTTCCTCAGAGAATACCGGCCAATGCTCGACAATGCTTCCATCATCATAAACAGCGATATCCCCGAACTGCAAAAAGACAAACTCACTCTGGGTTGGCCGCAAAAAAATCCAATCGTCAGGCTGCAGACTGATATTGCGAGAACCGTTCAACATCTCCTGATTTGTGGATCGACCAAAGAGGCCATTATGAACCAGGCCGAGCGGAGACTCAGGTTTTGCCTTCCAGTAACCGCCGTAGGTAAAAAACGTGCGCGCTCGATTGGGGTTCCACGCTGACTGAATTCCCCCAAGATTGATACCAGGGATTTCCAGCGAATCGAGTGCTTTCAAAACGGGCGTGCCTATATAGGAGGCGGGCTTATGGTCTGCCAGCGTAGGCAAATCAAAGTCTGTGGGCTTAACCAGACAGGAGCCAGTAGCAAGTTCATTGAAAGGAAAGTTGCCGTGATCATATAGCTGGTAGGTGGGGCTTCCGCCGGCATTAAGCAAGACATTCTGCGGCCAGGCATCACCAAGATATTCTCGCGCCACGTCCACGTAATTCTGATACAGAACGACGGCTCGGTCGCGGTACATTATGGGATCACCTACCGGCATTTTTACGACATGCGGCTCGTAACCCATAAATCCGCAAAACTGCAAGTGATCAGACTGCTGCATCCGCTCCAGCATGGTGATGAGTGGCTGATCGCTGCTCACACCACCGCGATGCAGGCCCACATCGAGCTCGATGCAAATCTGCATCTGCTGGCCCAAACTCTCTGCCAGTGTATCGTATTGTGCCAGGCGCTCAGGTGTATCAACCAACCAGCGCAGCTGGCGCTCTGGCTTAAAATTTCCACCGGCAAACTGTCGATAAAAATTGTGGGCCGCGGTTACAGGCATCGGCTTTCCCAATAGAATATCGGCCTCGGGCATCACCGCTGCAACCTGATTAACAAACGGCTGATGAAACAGCATGAGGCGATTACTGCCAGAGGCTTGCATAACAGTTTCAAGCAGCCCCAGAGACGGTAGCGATTTGGCAACAATACGATAAGCGAAGCGATCTGAGATGTGGGACTTCAGTGTGCGAACATTTTCCAACAACTTATTTCGATCAACTATCAGTGTCGGCTTTGACTGTCCGGCGCTATCAAGGGCTGTGCCAAGCGAACGAAAATAGGAAGAGTGATCCTGGCCTTTGTCGCGTGGGCGCAACAGAACACCGAGCCCCAGAGCCCCCGCCATGCCACCCAACAATAACGAACGACGCTTCATCCTATGCCTCTTTTAGCACGCTAGCCAAACAGCTCGGTCAGGTAGGGATTCAGGAATTTTCCCTGGGGATCGAACTCTCTACGCACCCGAGAAAAATCGTCCCATCGCGGGTACAGCTTACGAAAGTCTGAGCGCCCCAGTGTATTGAGCTTACCCCAGTGCGGACGACCGTGGTATTTGCGAAAAATCGGTTCTATGGTTTTAAAGTATGGTGTGAAATCTTCTTCAAAATAACGGTGTACCGCGATAGAGCATGTATCCCGCTGGTAGAATGGGCTCAACCAGATATCGTCGGCTTTGACATAGCGGACCTCGATGGGAAAGAACACCTCATGATGCTGTGATTCAAGCGCAGCACGAATTTCGCGCAGCGCAGGCAAGCCCAATTCACGCGGTAAATGATATTCCATTTCGTTGAAGCGCACATTGCGCTCACTCGCGTAGTTCTTCCAGGAACCTTCCACAGTGACTTCATCGCTCAGACTGTTGACCACACCAGTGAGTATCAGTTCGCGCAGACCCGGTGACCACTGAAGCCAGTCTCGCAGCATTTTCAGGTCCTCAACCGAGTCGTTGGTATCGAGCTTTTCGGTGGAACCCACCGCTTCATCGGTCAGATCATGGACGTCGGTGAAGCCCATACCGGAAAAGGGAATATAGTAGAACTCGAAATTCCTGTGTTGATCAGCCATGTCATCGGCGATGTCGAGAATCTCGTCGAAATTGCGCCAGACAGTTTTCCGTCTTAATCGATAAGGCGCAACATTCTGCAGTTTTACCTGCGTGGCAACGCCCAGCGTGCCCAGAGATACGCGCGCTGCCTGGAATAACTCCGCATTGGTATTCGCATCGCAGTCCACCACTTCGCCACGGCCATCGACCAGTTGTAGTCCCTCGATAAACGTCGACATGCAGCCTATTTTCGCGCCCGTCCCATGAGTAGCAGTGGCAAAACAACCCGCCAGCGTCTGTTCATCAATATCCGGCATGTTTACCAGAGCCTGCCCCGCGTCTTCCAGCGGTTGGCCGATATCGCCAAGACGACTCCCTGCCCACAATGTAGCCTGCAGTGTTTGAGGGTCATGACTTATTAGGCCACTCAGTCGTGAGAGGGACACTATGGTGCCGTCGGTGGGTACCAGTGGAGTAAATGAATGCCCCGCACCTACCGGGCGAATAACACCCTTTGCATTGGCTATCAGCGCCTGCAACTCCTCTACCGACGCCGGCGCCACTCGCGCCGTCGGCAGGCATTGCTGCGAGCCGGACCAGTTGCGCCAGGGAAGGCGGCGTTTCTGTGTTGCGCCTTCTGCGGCGAGAGTTCGCATAGCACCACTTTGGGCAGCCAGGGCAGTCGCTACTAAGGCACTGAGTACACTTCGACGTCGCAACACAGCAACTACCCCGGTGCAGCCATAAAATGTATCAACGCTTCGAACTGATCAACATCGCAGTCCATACATAAACCAAGGGGAGGCATACCACCGTATCCATTCACAACATTGTCTACCAATACAGTCATACCCTTATCCATAATCGGCGCCCACGCCAGCGCATCGCCAGTCAATGGAGCCCCCGTAGTCATTACCGTATGACAGCTGCGGCAGCTGCGATTATAGACGTTGGCAAGATCGGTATTGGCCGGCACCAATTGTCTGCTCTGGACCATACTGATTCCCGCGGGCCCCGATGCCCGCTCATCACAGCCACACAATGCAATAACGAAGAGCACGAGAAAAATTTTTAGAGTAGTCATCGTTCAGTTTCCAAGTTCATTTAATTAAAGGTGCCATTACTGCTGCGACAATAGTTCATCCAGTTGACTGATGGTAGCCAGTACATCCGTACCCACCGTGATTCCTCGCCAGCCTATACCCCGCGCCACATCCACATTGGCTTGATAGTCATCGAGAAAGACAATGTGTTCCGGCGCGACATCTGGCAGATATTCCAACGCAATCTGGAAAATACGAGGATCGGGTTTGCGCACCCCGACACTGCTCGAGTCGACCACGAAATCAAACAGTTCGTCGACAGGAATCAACCCGCGCCAACCCTCTCCAAATTCCATAACGTTATTCGTAATAATTCCGGTTTTATAGCCCTCTCCCTTGATAGACCGCACCCTGTCCACCAGGGGACGCTTACTATCCACCCCGGCGTTATTACCAGCCATTTTTGCGAACAGCTCGTAGATATCAACACGCAGCTTTCGTTCCGAGCTCAAATTAAGAATCTCATCGCGGGCATTTTCAAGGCTAATCTCACCCCGCTCAAGGCGGTGCCAGGGATGATCACCGTCGTGCTCGTAGGACCCGAACACAAGGCGAGTAACCTCACCGGCGTCGATACCCAACTCGTCCCCAAAAGCCATGACGGCATGAAAGGGAGAATCCGTGAAGACACCTCCGAAATCAAACAGTACGGCTTCAATTTTTTCGGACATTGCTATTACCAGAAACACGAGTGATAAAGTCTACTCCACTGACGGGCCCATAGAAAGATACCCGGCCGATAACAGCGAGCAAAGTCCTGCAGGGCTTCTCCACAGGGTCTTGGTCGCCTATTTTGAACGATATTGATATTTAAGCCACAGTGACCGAGAGGTTTCGCCCATGACGCTATTAGTCGCTCATGGCATTTGGTACCGTAGCCTCCCGCTGAGCAACACCACCCCAGACCCGGCGCCGCCTAGAGAAGGAAATGGAAACGGTATTATGTCTAAAAATCGTCGATCACACGAACTCACCAAATCTGGCTTACTCGCCTTCGGGATGCTCTGTCTTGTGGCTGTTTCCGGTTGCAGCAACTCCAACAGCAACCAATCCAACGGGCCGAGCCAGAACAGCCCGCTCGCCAGCTGTGCGGACGACGACAGCTGCGCCTCTAACCCCACTCTTCAGATCGGACAAGACCGTCCTGCAGACGTTCTAATACCCTTCGACTACACGACCAGTACCCGCTATCCACTCATCATTTCTTTGCACGGTTTTGGCGCAACTGGTTTTCTGGAAGCCGCTTACATGGGTTTTATTGAGCGTATTGATAAACAACAGTATGTGCTGGTCACGCCTGACGGTACGGAAAATCTAGAGGGCCAACGGTTCTGGAATGCGACGCCGGCATGCTGTGCTCCTTCGGATAACCTGGTCGACGACGTGGCCTATATTCGAAGTCTTATTGTGGAGGCGGCCGCCACGTACAGTATTGATGTCAGTCGCATCAGTTTATTTGGTCACTCTAATGGGGGATTTATGGCCCTGCGTATGGCGTGTGAAGCGTCAGACCTGATCACCTCGGTGGTAAGCCTCGCAGGATCGACATTTGCAGACGATGAAAGCTGCGCACCGGCAGCGCTTCCTGTCAGTGTCCTTGCAATGCACGGTGATCTCGATGCGACCATTTTCTATGACGGAAGGGAAAATGGGGAAAGATCATACCCGAGCGCTCAGGACACTGTTCGCCGTTTCGCCGCACATGCCCAGTGCGACACAAACAACCCGTCACTGGCCGCAAATTTAGACCTTGTTGGCACCGTAGATGGGGATGAAACGACTGTGCTTGAGTACGCCAATTGTCCGCAAGGTGTGGACGTTGAGCTTTGGACCCTGGTGGGCGGACCACATATTCCATTTCCGTGGGTAGATAGTGGTCTTGATTCCATCGTAAACTGGATGCTCGATCACCAACGTTTGTAATGAGTCAGTGCCGCATTTAGACAATACTGCTTTGCCCATATCCAAGGATGCTTAAATGCACCACCACGTGATGCTCGCGCTGGTAGGCATCGGAATGCTGTCACTTGCCTCCCAGTGGCTGGCGTGGCGCTTTCGTATACCGGCCATCCTCTTCCTACTTGCCAGCGGGCTCGTTCTGGGACCCGCCACCGGCCTGCTGAACCCCAACGAGCTGTTCGGAGATTTGCTATTCCCCTTTATATCACTTTCGGTTGCCGTCATTTTGTTTGAGGGCAGTCTGACCCTGAAATTTGAAGAAATTCGGGGTCATGGCAAGGTCGTAAGGAACCTTATTACAGTAGGAGTCGTTGTAACCTGGCTGACAATTGCGGTCTTCACCCACTACATTATCGGCACCAACTGGCAACTTGCGTTCCTCTTTGGCTCCATCATGACGGTGACCGGGCCCACAGTGATCATGCCCATGCTGCAAGCTGTTCGGCCTAATCAGAACATCGCCAACATTTTGCGCTGGGAGGGCATTTTGATCGATCCTGTGGGCGCAATCCTGGCAGTGCTGACGTTCACCGTGATTTTGGCCAGCCAGGCTTCAACCACCGCGGGGGAAATTCTTGGCCTGCTACTCACGCTGGTGGGAGGCGGCCTGCTGGTTGGTGGCGGGGCCGGCTACTTGTGGGGCCTGGCCCTGCGGAGCAACTGGATACCCCGATATCTACAAAACGTCGCCACACTATTGATTGTGTTCGCGGTCTACGCACTGGCGGACGTCATTGAAAACGAATCGGGACTGCTTGCCGTCACCGTTATGGGAGTCTGGCTGGCCAATACTCCCAGACTGCACACGGAGGACATCCTCGATTTCAAGGAAAGTCTCAGCATCTTGCTGGTCTCAGGATTGTTCATCCTGCTGGCGGCCAGGGTCGATTTTGAACAATTGCGTGCGGTGGGCTTCCCCGCGCTATTGGTCATGCTGGGCATACAGTTTATCGCTCGTCCGCTTAAGGTCTTTATCTGCTCAATTGGGTCCAAGCTCACCTGGCAGGAGCGGCTGACCATTGCCTGGATTGGTCCACGCGGCATCATCGCTGCCGCCATCAGCGCAGTATTCGCCCTACGACTGGAAGCACAGGGCGCCTCGGACGCGTCGCTACTGGTACCCCTTACATTTGTCGTTATCGTAGGTACGGTGGTCCTGCAGAGCCTGACCGCAAGGCCGCTGGCGCGCCTGCTGAAAGTTGCTCTGCCAGAACCCGAGGGAGTGTTAATTGTCGGTGCTAATCCGATGACAGCCGCCCTGGCCGAAACCCTTCATGAAGCCGGATTTTCGGTGGTGGTTAGCCACAGCAACTGGGATGGACTGCGCGCGGCGCGTATGGCCGGGATCACCACTTTCTATGGCAACCCGATGTCCGATCATGCGGATCGCACAATGGACCTGGCGGGCATTGGAAAATTATTCGCCATGTCGCGAAATACTGATTACAACCATCTCGCTTGTGCCTATTTCTCCGGTGAATTTGGCCGCCAGAATGTTTACGCGTTGCCGGTCGCTATAGATGCGGCAGAATCCACAGGGGGCAAGCATGCTCCGACCAGAAGTTTTCGCGGACGCCGCCTGTTCGATCAGGATGTCAGCTTATCAAAAATGTTGAGTCTTCTTAGCCAGGGCGCGACTATAAAGACCACGCTAATTACCGACACTTTCAGCTATGAAGACTATTTAGCGCGAGCACAGGGCACACGCATTCCCCTGACAGCCTGGAACCAGAAAGGTCAATTAACTGCATTTAGACCCGAGTTGGATTGGCAACCCTCGGACGGATGGACAGTAGCCAGCCTTGCACTGGATTCGGTACAGGACTCACAAGGCCGTACGCGCAATGCAACTATAGATATAGAGAAATACGGTATCTAGCGTCAGGCCGATCAAGCAGATTAGTCATCACTGCCTGTCCTTGTACATTGGAGGAATCTGCTATCGTTACCCTCTTCTTTTTTTAAACGGACGAATGACTATGGCAACAAAACTCGGAAAATTGGGCGTCTGGGCCTCTATAGATAATATGACTGCGCCGGACGCAGTAAAGTTCGCCCAGCAACTGGAGCAGTGGGGATATAGCGCTCTCTGGATCCCCGAGGCGGTGGGCAGGGACCCGTTCTCTATTATCAGCTTCATGGCGGCGTACACAGAAAAACTGATCTTTGCCACGGGAATCGCCAATATCTACGCGCGCGATCCCATGTCGATGAATGCGATTCACAGTACGGTCGCCGAATTGGCGCCGGATCGCTTCATCATGGGACTGGGCGTCTCTCACGCGCCGCTGGTTAAAGATATTCGCGGCCACGACTACCAGAAACCAGTGACCACCATGAGGAATTATCTCGAATCCATGGAAAGCGCCTTGTATATGTCTGCGACCGCGGCAGAGCCGGCCCCGATTTTACTCGGCGCCCTGCGGCAGAATATGTTGAAACTCAGTGCCGAAAAAACCACGGGCGCCCACCCCTATTTTGTTCCCACAGCGCACACGTCCTGGGCGAGAGAGATTCTGGGAAAAGACGCCTGGCTGTGCCCGGAACAAATGCTGCTCCTGGAAACCGACGCGAACACAGCCAGAACGATGGCCCGGACGCACATGGCCATTTACATCGGTCTGGATAACTATAAGAACAATTTGAAGCAGTTCGGATTTAGCGATGCAGATTTCGAAAATGGTGGCAGCGATGCCCTGGTAGATGCCATTTTCGGCTGGGGCGACGAACAGGCGCTGAAGGATCGCATTCAAGCGCACTGGGATGCAGGCGCCAACCACGTGTGTATACAGACCTTCCAGGACGGCGCCAACACAGGCCCTGACCTGGCATTGCTTGAGTCACTGGCACCTCTCAATCATTCGGCCTGATCGACGTGGTGTATCGCGCTTCCCCAGCCACGCCTTTTGATTTACCGAGCGTGGATAGCTGGCGCGCCGAAACTGATGTCTTAATTGTCGGTGGCGGCGGCGCCGGAATAAGCGCCGCTATCGAGGCAGCCGATGCCGGTGCCCGCGTGCTTGTGCTGGAAGCCGCCAGTGAACCCGGTGGCTCAACCGCACTGGCAGGCGGCCTGATTTACATGGGCGGCGGCACTCCCACCCAAACAGCCTGTGGTTTCGATGACGATCTCGAGGAGATGCACAAGTATCTAGTGCTGGCCGCAGGACCGAATGCGGATCCACAAAAAATACGCCTGTACTGTGACCGTACGCTGGAACACTACGACTGGTTGACGCAACAGGGTGTAGTGTTCAAACCCCTTTACTACCCGCATAAACACACCAATACGCCCAACGAGGCAGCGTTGATGATCAGCGGCAACGAGGAGGCCTGGCCCTACAATGCGCAAGCGAAGCCAGCACCACGAGGACACAAACCGCAGATCAAGGGTGATCACGGTGGTATACCACTAATGAAAAACCTGCTGCGCCGCGCCAAAGAAAAGGGCGTGCAAATTATTTCCGATGCACGCGCCCTGGCCACCATCAAAAGGGGCGCGGAAGTTGTGGGTATCGTCGCTCGCATTGACCAGCAAGAAATGTATTTCAGGGCGCACCGTGGTGTCATTCTTGCCGCTGGTGGTTTTATCATGAATGAGCAGATGGTCGCCAACTACGCACCGCGCCTGGCACTTGGCAATTATCCCAATGGCAACCCCAATGATACCGGCGGCGGCATACGTATCGGCATAGGTGCCGGTGGCGCTACGCTAAATATGCACGAGGGTTTCATCTGCACACCCTTTTACCCGCCGCACCAGTTCCTGGAAGCCATTATCGTCAATGAGCTGGGGCAACGCTTTATCAATGAGGATGTGTACCACGGCCGCTTGGGAAGCGCGATTCTGGACAGACCCGAGGGGCGCTATTATCTAATTATCGACAGTCGCAATTTTGATATTTTAGAACGCCCCCCGATGGGGGGTTATCCGATTGCGGGAACCGGCGAGAGTATTGAAGAACTCGAGGCGGTGCTCTCGCTGCCGCCCGGCAACCTCGCTAGCACTCTAAACATCTACAATTCTGGTGCCGCAACGGGAGAGGATGCCTCGTTCCATAAAGCGCAAAAATTTTTAATACCACTGAATCAACCGCCCTATGCAGCTTTTGATTTGAGTTTGGGGCACGGCGCGATTTTTGCAACAATGACATTTGGTGGACTGGAAACCCTACCTACCGGGGAAGTGCTGACGATCCAGGGAAAAGCAATTCCCGGTTTGTTCGCCGCCGGGAGAAACAGTGCGGGACTGCCAAGCTGCGCGGAGGGCTATTCCAGTGGCATGAGTATCGGCGACGCCACTTTTTTCGGAAGGCTGGCTGGGCTGAGTGCAGCCAGTCGTCTGACTGAGTGATGGGCTTTCTTGCGCGAAAAATATTAGTGTTCGCTTTCAGTTTCTTCCTATCTCGGCGGACGGTTGAATTCCTCTACCGCCTCTTTAATCCAGGCAAGGTCATCGGTACGAGCACGTTGAATGGTCGCCAGACAATCCACACCATACACGCGCGCCGCATTCAATCCCAGGATTTTAGCCTTGATGGCCTCCGTTAACGCGGGATACCCGTAGCGCTCTTGATACGACTCAGGTATCTCAAAAGCGCGAAAGGCATCAATCAACGGTTGGGCACTGCCATACCATACTGAATCGGTTCCCCATAGAATGTTATCCTCACCCAGGGCCAGCAGCAGTTTTCCCAGGACGTGAGCAGCTTCCTCGGGGCGCTTGATCAGGATATACCAGGTACTGCCCAACTCTGCATAAACATTTCCGCCGGGTTCGATCCCAGCATCGCGCAGGCTTTTAATCAACCTGTCTGTGCCCTGTGACTCTGCACTATCGCGAAATTCCTTTTCACCAGACTCCTGTTGACCATCAGAAAAGGGAACTTCGTAGCCCGAATGGTAAACCAGAAAATTCAGCTGCGGGAATGTGGCCGCAGCGGGCCCAATGTCTCTGGGTGAGCCTGTTGGTGCCAGCCCTGAGAGTCCTTTGTGAGCACATATTATATTCACACCCAGCTCTTCTGCCCGCCGGAGAAATGGCAGACCAAATTGCTCGTCATCCAGCATCCAGCCGTTCCTGGCATCGCCGCTTTCACGCGCATTCCCATACAGGGTATACACCTTGAAACCGTCGGGTCGATGTCGACTTACGATCTCAGACATGCGGTCAAGTTCGCCGGGGAGATTGGGATG
>PKCY01000094.1 GCA_002862985.1 Haliea sp. | reverse complement strand
TCACAAAATTTTACCCCCTGTAGATTTTGAGCATAACGCATATAGCATGATCACGGACTCTTATAGCAACTTATACATGCACTTGTAAGTTTTACGGACCGTCTAAGCAATAAAGTCTTTTCAGACACCAAATGGTTCCCATATTTTGGACAGGTCTCTTCTTGCGCTTGAGACTATCTCGCCTAGTACCTCGCAGCGATATTGATATACAAATAACGACGAGTGTAAACCGCACCGAATTTTATACACCAGGAGCGAATTGCTTTAAGGCTAACGACAACACCGCGTTCAGCGAGCAAGTCTTCAACATCTCGGTAACTGAGATTGAAACGATAATAAACCCAAACCGCATAGCTGATGATGTCGCGAGGAAAACGATGACGCTTATATGTATTCACTCACTGATTATAGCAATGTCTATTAGTTGATATACCAGCATCCTAATTCAACGGGGCACCTGGCCGGTTGTCGACTGAAGTGATTGCTTACCAGTCGCTCTGTGTATACCCGGTTAAAAGGTACGGGGCGCGACTGTGGTTTTCCTGGAGTCTCGTGTAGCATGTGCGGTGTAAGCGAACTTGCAGAGGTAAGTAACATGGCACTAATGCGCCGTAATAAGCTTTGTTTGTTGATATGTGGCATGGCGACAGGGATACCTTCCATTGCAGATGAGTATCCCACTGATGCCTACTTTGGCGACACCCACGTTCACACTGGATGGTCAGCCGACGCAGGTTTTGACGGTGCGGTTAAGACCCCCGTCGAGGCGTACCGATTGGCAATTGGTGAAGAGATCACTGCCAACTCTGGTATCAAGGTTAAGTTAAATCGACCCTATGACTGGTTCATGATTACGGATCACTCTGATGCAATGGGAGTGATCAATAAGGTTGTCGAAGGCAACGAGGAGATGTTAAAGGACGACACGGTTCGCGGTTGGAGTGAGGCGCTGAACTCCGGTGACGAAGCCGCAGCCTCAGCCGCAAAGAGCGAGTTAATTTTGATGCAATCCGAGGAGCGGTTGCCCAGTGTCGTGATGGATCCAAAATGGATGAGGCTGGCATGGGAGGAGACCGTAGACGCAGCCCAGCAGTTTTACAAGCCGGGTGAGTTTACGACTTTTATCGCTTTTGAGTGGACCGTTAATGCCGATGGTGGGAACAATCTTCACCGAAATGTAATCTATCGGGATGGACCAACTCGCACGAGGCCACGTTTACCTCTAACCACTTTTCAGACTCAGGATCCCTTAGACCTATGGCGCTGGATGGCTGAGTACGAGGAATCCACAGGCGGTAAGGTATTGGCCATTCCACACAACGGCAACCTCTCAAATGGGCGGATGTTTGAGGAGCGGCAGTTCGACGGATCGGCAATGACCGCAGAATGGGCAGAGTTGCGTGCCCGATATGAGCCCCTGTTCGAGCTAACACAAATGAAAGGGCAGAGTGAGGCACATCCGTCCCTATCCCCAGATGATGAATTTGCCGATTGGGATATTTGGGACAAAGGCAATTTGGCCGTTAAGGAAAAAGAAGAGGGGGATATTCAGTTTGAATACTGGCGGGAGGCACTTAAGGCTGGCCTGCGGATCGAAGGCGAGCTGGGTGCAAATCCGTTCCTATATGGCGCCAATGGCGGTACTGACACTCATACCGGGCTCTCAACAACAGAAGAAGATAATTTTTTTGGAAAATTCAAAACGCTTGAGCCTTCAAACAAACAGCGTTGGGCTTTCCCACTTATGGCGGGCCCCACGCAGACCTACGTGGGTTGGGAACAAACAGCGACCGGGGTGATGGGTGTATGGGCCGTGGAGAATACTCGGGAGGCGATATGGGATGCCATGAAGCGTAAGGAAACTTTCGCTACTACGGGTTCTAGAATGAAGGTACGTTTCTTTGGCGGATTTGATTTTTCAGGCGCTGATCTCGAGAGTGACTTGGTCCAAGCCGGTTATGGGCGAGGTGTTCCGATGGGAAGTCACATGACCAAGGCACCGCAAGGAAAACCCCCCACTTTCCTTGTGGCCGCAATAAAGGACCCGGCGGGGGCCAACCTTGACCGGGTTCAAGTTATCAAGGGTTGGGTTGATGGCGCGGGCAAAGCGCACGAAAAAGTCTTTGACGTCGTATGGTCGGGCAGTCGAACGCTTGACGCACAAGGTACGTTACCTGCCGTTGGCGACACGGTTGATCGAAAAACCGCGACTTATGAAAATACGATTGGTGCGACTCAACTGGCAGGAGTATTCAAGGATCCAGATTTCGACCCGGCGGAGAGCGCTGTTTACTACGTGCGTGTTTTGGAAATACCCACGCCACGCTGGACGCTTTACGACAAAGTGCGCTTCGGGATCAAAAAAATGGATCAGGATGTGCCGCTGGTCCACCAAGAGCGGGCCTTTTCTTCACCTATTTGGTACGGGCCCGAAGGCTAGCGGCATTCAGGCACGGTGCCGCTACTAAAGGTGCCGTAGTTTTCTTCAAAAGCAACGCTTGTGAGAGCGTTTCTAGCAAAAGCATTGTGCTGGGGTGCATATTCCAACCTGCTGTGGCTGAGCACAATTTATTAGTAGAGTATCTCGTACCTGAGCGCATTAACGTTAAGTGGTGCTCAACGCTAATGGTCTCGGCAGTCATGACAGAGGCAATCCATCTCAATTTGCGGACTGACCAGATCGAAGCCCGCCTCCTCAACGCTCAGTCGCACGGACTTGATCGTTGCCTTGGAAACACTGATTTCTTCAACGCGCTGACAGCTACCGCAGATGAGAAACTGCGGCACCTCGTGATCGTGATTGCACGCTATATGGGCACACGCCACATATTTATTGGCTAGATTTAATTTGTGCACCAACTTTTGATTCTGAAGAAAGGCAAGAATTCTGTACACCGACATCGCTGGAATGGCATACCCATATTCTTTGTGGCAAAAATCCACCAACTCGTATGCGGACAAAGCTGTCTTTGAGTACAAAAGACCCGACAGCACCTGCTTACGCTTTACGGTAAGGCGAGCCCCACTGTCCGTGCAACGTTGCTCCGCTTGGTTAATGACTGCATGTATCTCCGCTTTATCGACAGTGATTATTTCCACTAACTTGTCATATGATTAGCGACCGCTAACCTGAAGCGCGCCGTCTTGCTCATCTACCTTATCGTCTGCGCTGATGTAGATTCGGCCAAACTCTCGCACCGTTGCACCTTTATGCTGTCCACTTACGGTGAATCTCATAGTTTCGAAGCCCGAGCCAAGCGCCTCATAGCGTATTCGAACTTTTCCCGCCCGCTCTTCGAGAGGAAAATCTTCGTCAAACACCTTAATATTCTCAGTGCTATTCACCGTCAGACGCACGTCCTTGGAGAAGAAAGGTCTGGCGAACTCAACCACGATCTCACTCTCCTCGCCCACTACTGCCTTGGCCATCTCGACGTGCTCTAGTTCAAAAATGGGTGCTGGCGGGGCTAGTCCTGCCATCCGCGCTACGGCACCGCCGAAAAACCCCATCTTGTCTGGGTCGAGATACAAGTGTCCAGCACACGCCAGGGAATTGGCTGAACCAAGGGCCAAAACCATATACACCATTAAGAAAACGCTTTTTCTCACCATGCTACCTCCACCTGACCGCTATGACTTAATCGCAAGGTCATTTAACTTACTCACTGGACATTATAAGACTTAGCCTGAGAGTATACTCGCATTGATGGGATTGCTGCAGCGGTAAGCGCAGCGGCCAAAACAAAAAGGAGTATCACCAGTCCATCTGGGGTGAATACACCCGCATCCAAATGCAGTCCAAACGTTGCAAAAAGCGAGTCTCCCAACATCACTAAGCATAAGTACAGGCAAGCTGTGCCTAATACAATACCCGCCAGACAAATCAGCAGTGCTTCCAACTCCATCAACAAAAATAGATAGTACGATGGAGCCCCGAGCACGCGCAAGAGATGTATTTCATGGTTTCGCTCCCGCACTGAGGCCAACAACACGGCGCCAAGACCTAACACGGCCGCGACAAGGACCAGCATTGAGATCAGGCGCAGGACACTTTCGAAGACGCCAACCATCTGCCATAGTTCAGACAGCGCCACGCCGGGCAATATCGCCAGCAGCGGCTCCGCGCTATAGTCGTTGATCTCTCTTTGAAGACGAAACGTCACCATGCGCGACTTCAAACCGAGCATAAAGGCGGTGATGCTCTTGGGTTCTAGTTGGCCCGCTTCCAATTGACGTTGATCGTAACTCGTTGCGCCTCCAAAGCCCGACTCGGATCCCGCGTGCATAGCTTCTATACCCTGCAACTGCACATGGACCGTCTGATCTACAGGCGTTCCGGTAGGAGAAAGGAGACCTACGACGGTGAAGGGGCTATTTTCATGAAGGCTAAAGTTAGTGCTCACCACGCCATGCGCGAGCGTAATTTCGTCTCCGAGAGAATAGCCTAACGTGCGTGCGACCTCTGCTCCGAGCACAACATCAAAAACGCCCTCAAACGCCTCGCCCTCAACAAACGCTAGTCTACGTTTGTTGCCAAAGCTGAAATGCTCAAAATAGTCAGGTGTCGTTCCCAACACTCTATAGCCGGAGTGTGAATCACCCAATGATAGAGGTATCGCCCAGGCCACATCTTTGCCTTCAGCTATTTCTTGATAAGCCTTCCAGCTAATGTTGTCGGTAGGAGTGCCTACACGAAACACCGAATAGAGCAGCAGGTTGAGACTCCCCGTCTTGGCTCCCACGATCAAGTCAACGCCTGAGACGGTGCTAGCAAAGCTGTCACGGGCCTGCTGCCGAATATGTTCAATTCCAAGCAGCACGAAAATCGCCACGCTAATCGCCAGCAGGCTCATAACCACAGACCCTTTGCGGTTCAACAGGCTCTTGATGGCAATTTTCAGAAACATGTTGGATTCACGCTACTCGGTTGATCCCGCTCAGCGCCTGCACCTGAGTGAAGTGCTGGGCAAGTCCCATGTCATGACTGACAAACAGAAGCGTCATCTTATGCTCCTCAATAATCGACATCAAAACAGACAAGAACGTATCGCGGTTGTCTTGATCAAGGGAGGAGGTCGGCTCATCGGCAACCAAAAGCTCTGGACGATTCACCAGTGCTCTTGCAATAGCAACCCGCTGCTGCTGCCCCATGCTAAGCTGAGAGATTGGTTTGTGCCACTCTCGCGATGCCACATTGAGCGACTCCAAAAGGGGCCTTATGGAATCTGCCCCCGTCCTGCGATCGCCACGCTCGGAAAAACTTCGGGCAAGCTCAATATTCTCGATCGCATTCAGATAATGGACGAGATTAAAACGTTGGAATACATATCCAATATGATTTGCTCTAAAACGGTCTCGCCGACGTCGGCTCATGTGATCTAATCGCTCGCCGAGAACCGAGACGCCTCCCTTTCGGCATTCCAGTAAACCGCTGACTAGATTGAGTAACGTCGACTTGCCTGATCCGGACGGACCGTGCACGAATACTGTCTGCCTGTAAGCGACAGACCAATTCTCAATTTCCAAAATAGATAAATCAGGGGCACTGGGCTGGGTAACGCTTACCCCGCTGAGTTCTATCATCATGGTTAGATTACACCAGGACAGCGAAAACCGCTTTTTGTAATTAACGTTTGATATGTTATATCATCGATAGGGCGGTTTCAATCTTCAACTCGGGAAGTAGATATGACAAAGCGATTACCTTTTTGCAATTCTACGACACTTATTACGCTTTTACTGTCGGCATTATCTTCGCTTCCAGTGCAAAGCCTAGCGGGCCAGAGTGCGGAGGAAGGGCAACAGTTCGATACAATCGAATGGCCAGACCTCATGCCTGACGACGTCCTTGAAATTCTTATGAACCCGCCGGCCTACATTTCAGAAACTGAAGATGGCTCAGCAGAGGATCAGATAGGCAGCAATATCAAAAGCGCCATTGCAGCTGCCAGCAATGACCCGTATCAGCAGGCACTCATCTCGACCGAGGTCAGACCTGAAATGAACGGTCTAATGGTGAGGCTTCCAGGGTTTATCGTCCCTCTTGAGTTCAACGAGGATCAAGTCATCACTCAGTTCTTCCTAGTCCCTTACTTCGGCGCCTGCATGCACATGCCCCCGCCTCCGCCCAATCAGATTATTTTGGTTGACGCGGCTCAAGGGCTGACGGTAGACGAGTTATCTATACCTCTGTGGATATCAGGGAGGCTTTCCACTGAAGTGACAGAGAATGACATGGCGATGTCGAGTTATTCTCTAGAGATGATGGACTACGAACTCTATGGGGGGTAATTGCTACTGTCAGCTTCACCGGCAACGCAAGCTATAATATTGTGCAACCAGTCGGGCTCAATTCGGTCTGCTATAATCTCAACTCGGCTTTCTGCACAGTCGTCCAGCTCGCCCTCCATTAAACCATCGTGGGTCATATTGTAGGCAAATACGCCATCACTGGTGATGAATACTGCCTTCATACGTTCAACATCGAGACCGCGCAGGAAAGTACATAATCGGGCGCGGTCAAAAACTTTCTCAGCGCCGAAGCGCCAGCCGATACTTTCGAATCCCTCCCCTTCATTTACTGCGGTAATGTACCCACACTCGGGAATCGGTAGTTCGCTTGCCAGCAACGGCTGGGGCTTTCCATCATCATAAAGATCGGGGTCGACTTCGGTGGCGGTGGCGCCCGATAGCAACGCAACTTCCAGGTCCCCATATTGGGTATAAACAATCTGCATGTCAGGTCGACAGACGTCTGTCACGAAAGACCGCAGTGCGGTCCGGTCTTCGTCCGAGTAAAGGTCATCTTTATTCGCGACGACAATGTCGGCAATAGAGAGCTGCTGCCGGAACGTGGCATGGCTGGTGTATCGTTCATCTGAAAGATTGCGCGCATCCACAAGGGTCAGTGTTTTTTGAATCGAGAGAACATCACGATTATAATCCGAGGACAGTGTTTGCAGCACCTCTAACGGATGACCGAGCCCCGTTGGCTCAATGAGCAAGCGGTGAGGTCGCGCGCGGCGCAGCAGCTGCGTGAGTGCAATCTGCATGGGCAGCCCCGAAGTGCAGCACATACAGCCCCCCGGCACTTCGCTAATATATACGCCATCGCCTTCGTGACTCTGCCCCTGAACGATACTGCCGTCTACTCCGATTTCACCGAATTCATTGAGCAAGATTGCCCATCGTTCATCAGCAGGCTTAGATTTTAGCAAATTCAAAATGGCCGACGTTTTCCCTGCGCCAAGAAACCCCGTAATAATATTGGTAGGGACGGCAAGAATAGCCGTATTGTCATTGTCCATTATGATATGCCCTGGCCTCGCCTAGCCTGCTCATGCTTGGTTTTAGGGGCCACTGATAAAAATGCGTGTCGGGCGGCTCCAAGCCTCTATTTGGTCGGCTCGGCTCAGGGCTTTCTGGAAACCCGAATACATACAATGAAAACCTTCCGCAGACATCTACCCTGACGCAGCACAGTTGCAGCTAGTGTTTTGCCTGCAGAGTCGAAAGTTTCTAACATGCGTTGCAGCGATTATCACGGCTCCTGCCAAGGTAAGTAGTTTTTCACCGAATTCGCCCAAGAACTCATGTCCCACGAAGGGCGCTAGGCAAAGCATACCCATGCCAAGAAATCCGGTGTAAAGCACACCCATCCTACGGTGTTTAGAGCAGCCCATAACCAGCGCGTAGGCGCTCACCGGAATCACGACGATAACCAGCCACAAATGAAAGCTTTCGTCCTCAAGCCCGAGTGCCACCAAAGACGGCAGTAGAACGACCACCAGGGGCAGGGCAAGGCAATGCAACGCGCACAAGACAGACAAGCCAATGGATGCCTTGTCGGCAATAGATTGCAGCGTGTTTGTATAACTAGACATGTTTGCTGTTTTCACTGTCATTAAAATTCGCCCTGAACGGCACCTTAATTCAACTGTATCAGCCGCTTCGCTGCGGTCAACTGGACCGCGCCCTGCGCTGTGTCGGACACCCATGCCGCGTTGACGGTCTCTAGCCCAAACGGCAACGCTTGTGCGCCAACGCTTACCGCTTGCAGAGTCTCACCCTGCGCGCAGACAAAGGTGTAGTGTGCGCTGATATCGCTGTGCGACTGTTCACCGTCATCAGCCCCATGAGACTCATCGTCTCCGTGGGATTTATCTTCGGATCTGTGGGCGTCATGGTCATCGTGGCGGTTATGAACGGTCTCGGCGCTATTCAAAACAGCAGATACATCAACGTCTGCCTGCTGCAACTCGCACCGAGCGCCTTGAAAATCGAACAAAGCCGCGCCATTTTTCAGCAGTTCACGTGCGCTGGAAACGGCATCCACCTGAACCTCGCTTGTCGCCTCGTGCTCAAAACCCACGACACTCATGGCGGGAGCCATTAGCGCGATTTCAACCTCGCGACCCTCAACGGCTAGGGTAATTTCTGCGACACCGTGAACATGCGCATCATGCTGGCCCGTTGCACTGACTGATAATGCCGCTGCAAACACTAGCCCTAACGCAATCACCGTCAGTCGCCATCGTTGAGATGGTATGCCGTTCATAACCGCTCTCTCTTCGTCACAGAGTCGACCACCCATTAGCTCGATCCATTGCCTGCCTGCAAAACGGCGCATAGGATATAACATATCATTGTCAAAAGTACACTCCGCAACTGCCGCGATAACGGAGGCGCGGTGCGCCTTGGCGCACTATTTTGGACACTTAGTAACATACAGCTGCTGCTTGGATATGCTGCTGGTGACACCACTACAACATAAAAGTGCTGAGGCGATGAGCGGCTTACGATGGCAGTGCCGCCAAAACGCCGGCTTCGCTAGTCGCTGGCGAAATCAAGGGTCAGTAGCAGCCGCTGTTGGCCTGATTTTACAGCGGGCGAACGGTGAACAAGCCCTGCGCCTTCATTGTTCTCCCAGGATTCACCTTTGAGTAGCGCCACATCGCCCGCTGCCAGGGTCTGAATCGCGTCTGTTGAAGGATAAAGGCCGCTCTCCGCATCGCTCAGCCCCGCGCTGCCTGCACCCAGTTTGCTGCGATTCGTGCAGTGGTGGGGCAGCCATTGACTGCCCGGCCCGACATAGGTCGTGATGAGGCGACAGGGGACTTTATCGACATGGAATTTTGGGCACATCGGCTGTGTCAGTGTTGCGATCCTCAGGCCAATAGCGTTGAGCTCAAAGAGGTAGCTAAACATGTCTGCCAGCAGCCCGATGTCCTCACTCAACTCGGGATAGGGGGCAAGCGCTGGCACTGCTCCCGCCAGATTGCGCACGTTGGTAGAGGATAATATTGTGCGGTGACCGATGGGTTTGCCGCCGTTACGGTGCTGCCATTCATTCGGTAAACAGGGCGCTTTTTGCCGCTGCCATACTGCCAAGTGCACATCGCTTCGGTAGATCTGTGCAAGCGTCTCGGGCGAATTTCCAAACACCGCTCGGGGCGTGTTTGTGTCTGATGGTGTTTTGGCTATATTGTGTTGCGCCGCTGCCATTATGCTGCCCCCTCCCAAGACGGAAAGGGATCAGGCAGCTTTTGCCAGTGCTCGCGGCCAGCCATCAGGTCGTCGTCGTCCAGTAAGCAACTGTTAAGTGCGTCGACAACTTTATCCCTGTTCAGATTTTGACCAATGAAGACCAACTCCTGGCGCATATCACCAAACGGCTCTTGCCAACTCTTCTCAATGGAGGCGAGATAATCCTCATCCTCGGGCCACCGTTCCCGTGGAACCGCTTTCCAGAACATGCCAGCAAAACCATAGCGCGCCATGCCGCCTGCTTGACTCCACTGTCCCGCAAATTCTGGACGACTGGCTAGCCAAAAATAGCCCTTAGAGCGAATCAGTTTGCCTTGAATGTCTTCACCGTGAAGAAAGTTATAGAATTTCTGTGGATGAAAGGGTCGGCGGGCTGTGAACGTGAAGCTGCCGATACCGAACTCCTCTGTCTCTGGCACGTGCTCGCCGCGCATCTCCTTCAGCCAGCCCGGTGCCTGCTGAGCGCGCTCAAAACTGAACTTTCCGGTCCCCAGAATCTGTTCAATCGGCACTTTTCCAGCCTCAATGGGGATGATTTTCGCCTCCGTATTAAGCGTTTTCAGCACTGCTGTGAGGCGCTGCAGGACACTACTCGCAACCATATCCGTTTTACTGATGAGGATAACGTCAGCGAATTCCACCTGCTCAACCAGCAGATCGGAAACGCTCCGCTCGTCCTCCTCGCCGAGATGTTCACCGGTTTCTTGAAGCGACTTGGCCTCGTCATAATCGACCAAAAAGTTCACGGCATCGACCACGGTAACCATGGTGTCTAGCTCACTGACGTCAGACAGGCTGACGCCGTCTTCGTCAGCAAACGTGAACGTTTCCGCTACCGGAAGCGGCTCCGAGATTCCAGTGGACTCAATCATTAAATAGTCAAACCGGTCTTGCTCGGCCAAGCGACGGACCTCTAACAGCAGGTCTTCTCGCAGTGTGCAGCAAATGCACCCGTTGCTCATTTCCACCAATTTTTCTTGGCTGTGATTGAGCTGCACTTCGTTTTGCACGGTGCTGGCGTCGATATTTATCTCGCTCATGTCGTTAACGATTACGGCGACCCGTCGACCCTCTCTGTTGTTCAATACATGATTGAGAACGGTGGTTTTGCCAGCCCCGAGAAAGCCCGATAGGACGGTCACGGGCAGCCTGTTGGTAACGCTAGGCATAGTATTTTCCTCATTGTTCAGTTGAATCGATAACAGTGTTGCTAATTTAACGGTGGACCGATCAGCGCTAAGTGGCTTGAACGCGACTCGCTTTGGTGTCCATGCTTGGCCGATATCCACTGCGGTTCTGGCAATGTTCCCAGATGCCGCTAACGTATTTCCCTCGTTTTATCCTGTGTGCGGCAGGCTTGTGCTTCAAAAAAGATATGTTATATCATATCATAAAATACGTTGCGCGGGGTGTCTAGGACTGGAAGTGTCCAGAACGCTGTTTTTCGACCGGGACACTTAGCAAAGCTTGGGCACGGCACCGGCTGGACAATGCGAGTGCCGTTGCATACAATCGCTCGTTGCCTTAAAAAGACTACAATACATGGACTTTGTTTCTCCCACTGGTAATCGTAAGCTGCGCACCCTATTACTGTTGGTAGTGATGCTGGCCTCGCAGGGCATCGCGTCTGTGCACAGCCACGATGCCTTTGAAGCGGATTCCTCAGACGTTTGTTCTGTCTGCGTAAGCGGTCAGGGCTTGGATGCTGCGGTTGAGGCAGGCTCAACTGCAGTGCGCCTCGACAGCCATGTGTTACAGATCCTGTTCCATGCAAGCGGGGAAAGTCCCTTTAGTCCCGTTAATTTTTACTCCAGCCGCGCTCCCCCAGTCACTCTCACGACAGCTTAAACTCAAGACAGTTCTAATTTTAGGTGTCATCACCATGCCTTTGGCCGGTGACTTATGAGAGATTTGATCTATGTATACTTCAATACGATACGGCGTCGCAATGGCGCTTTTTGGGAACCTGTGTGCAAGCTACAGTGTCGCGCAGGATAAGGTGGGGGCGTCAGCGTCTCACCCGCACGAAAATATAGAAGAAATTCTGGTCACAGCTAATCCCCTGAATCGCGCGGCCGACGACTTGTCTCAGTCGACCACCGTACTGCAAGGAGCAGCTCTGCGGCAGCAACTTGCAAATTCAATCGGCGAGACTCTGGCACGTACGCCCGGATTGTCTAACGCCAGTTTTGGAGAGAACGTCGGTCGCCCCGTCATTCGGGGTCTTCAAGGTATACGAGTGGGAGTACTCAACGATAGTATGGGAGTCGCTGATGCCTCATCGGTCAGCCAAGATCACGCCGTCTCCGTGGAGCCGTTTCTAACAGACCAGATCGAGGTATTACGTGGGCCATCCTCGCTACTGTACGGTTCCGGCGCCATTGGCGGTGTCGTCAATATGGTAACGTCCTCGATCCCGCAGGCCATTCCGGAAAACGGCTACAGTGGACGCGCTACTGTCCAAGGGAATACAGCGGCTAACGAAGAATTTGCCGCTGGACGCCTAGACCTGGGTCAGGGCGCTTTTGCATTGCATCTTGATGGATTCCACCGTCGCACCGATGACTATGAGATTCCCGGAAGAGCATCGCTGTATCCCGAAGGTGAGGATGAGCATGAAGAAGAAGGCCATGACGAAGGCGAGCACGAGGGAGAAGAGGAGCATGGTGACGAATCCAATGATAACGGAAAGCTGGAAAATAGCTTCCTAGATAATCAGGGTGGCACTATCGGCTTGAGTTGGATTGGTGAGGAGTGGCGCGTCGGTGTTGCTTACAATGAATACAAGTCCGACTATGGTATTCCCGGTGCTGGCCATGCACATGGGCATGAAGAGGGTCACGACGAAGACCATGATGAAGACCATGACGAAGAGCATGACGAAGAGCATGACGAAGAGCATGACGAAGATCATGGTGATGAACATGGAGAAGGAGAGGAAGAGGAAGAAGGTCCCGTCACTATCCGCCTTCGCGCTGAGCGCACCGACGCTGAACTGGTCGGCAATAATCCGTTCTCTGGTTTTCAGCAATTCAAGGTGCGGTTTGTTGACACTAATTACAAGCATACCGAGTTCGAAGGC
>PKCY01000015.1 GCA_002862985.1 Haliea sp. | reverse complement strand
AGTCTTAGTGTCTCGGGTACATCCGATGTGCTTAGCGGCACCCCAACTGGCGCCCCGACTTTAGTTATCGGTGCACCGGGTGAAAATCTGGTTGTCTTAGATGACCCCACTTTCGGTAGCGTACTTAGCGGTTTGGGGCCTGAAGGGTTCGCGGCAGGTTATGACGCCTATGGAGAGGGTGCCATTGCGATATTGTTTGACAACGAGCAAGCAGAATTCGGCTTTGGTTATGTTGGGGGTGACCTAGGTTTGGCGGTTATTGAATTTTGGGGCTCCGATGGTTCACTACTTGGCACTTTCGCCGATGTCTCTGTACCTCTTGAGCTGGCCATCGGTTTTCAAAGTGTTGATGATAGCGGTGCCCTCGTGAACAATATCGCCGGTGTATCAATCTACAACACTGATAAAGGTGGAATTGGCTTCGATAATATAATTTTCAATATCCCAGGGAGCACCGTTTCGGCGCCGGGCACGATCCTACTGTTTGGGCTTGGACTCATAGGTCTGGGGTGTGCGAAGCGCAAGAACGCGTAAAGAACCTCTTTTGTGAATTAACAGGCCCGCTCCGCGCGGGCTTTTTATTGCCTGCGTATTGGTGAAAGTAATCAGGCTTTAACAGGCCGCCGGTTTGCTGATAGTCTCATCTAGGTGTGCATCGCACCCAACCCAACCCATTGCTGATGCCGCCGACGCGCGCAGAGCGTGCTCTCAAGGTTCGGTAAGGCAAGGCTGTTCGGGCGGTTTATAGATGAGCAAAAAAAAACCCGGAAACACGACGCCTCAGGGCTTTTTTATTATATGGCTCCGCCTGGTGGGCTCGAACCACCGACCCAATGATTAACAGTCATTTGCTCTACCAACTGAGCTAAGGCGGAATGGCATTAACCGGAGGTCGCGTATATTAATGATGCACACAGTTGCGGTCAACCGCTAATTCGGGAATCTAGTGCGCTGTGGAATACAAGCTGCAATTCAATGCTATGTAGATGATAATTCAGGCCCAATTCTACCCAGACGAGGCGGTTAAATCTGTGTCTAAACCCTTCAAGGTTCAATCCTCTTTTCAGCCCGCCGGAGATCAGCCTGAGGCCATCAGACAGCTAGTCGAGGGCGCGCGAGCAGGCCTTGCAGCGCAGACCTTGTTGGGGGTTACCGGCTCCGGGAAGACCTTCACCATGGCTCACGTGGTGGAGCAACTGCAGCGACCAACCATAGTGATGGCCCACAACAAGACGCTGGCGGCGCAACTCTACGGTGAGTTTAAGGAGTTTTTCCCCCATAACGCCATAGAGTATTTTGTCTCATATTACGATTATTACCAACCTGAGGCGTATGTGCCGTCCTCAGATACCTTCATAGAGAAGGATGCCTCGGTTAACGAGCATATAGAACAGATGCGCTTGTCGGCGACCAAGGCGCTGTTGGAGCGCCGCGACTGCCTGGTGGTGGCTACTGTCTCCGCGATTTATGGCCTGGGAGACCCCCAGTCCTATTTTAAAATGGTGATTCACCTGTCGCGCGGCGAAATGGTTGATCACCGCGACCTCCTGCGTCAGCTGGCGGATTTACAATACACGCGCAACGATGTGGATTTTCGCCGCGGCACCTATCGAGTTCGCGGGGACGTGATAGATGTGTTTCCCGCAGATTCCGAGCGCGATGCCGTGAGAATCGAACTCTTTGATCAGGAAGTGGAGAACATCTGTTGGTTCGATCCATTGACGGGCGCTGTTGAGAGGAAGGTTCCCCGGGTGACCATTTATCCCAAGTCGCATTATGTGACCCCCCGCGATGTTATGTTGGGAGCTGTGGGCCACATCGAGGCCGAGCTGGCTGAGAGGCTTCCGCAGCTGAAAGAAAATGACAAGCTGGTCGAAGCCCAGCGACTCGAACAGCGTACCCGCTACGATGTTGAGATGATTCGTGAATTGGGCTACTGCACCGGTATTGAGAACTACTCTCGCTATCTTTCTGGGCGGGCACCGGGGGAGCCACCACCTACTTTATTTGAATACTTACCGGACAATGCTCTGGTCATCGTAGACGAGTCCCACGCCAGTATTCCGCAGATCGGCGCAATGTATAAAGGTGATCGCTCGCGTAAAGAAACGTTGGTTGAATATGGTTTTCGCCTTCCATCGGCGCTCGACAATCGACCGTTACGCTTTGAGGAGTGGGAGCAACTGGTGCCTCAGCTTATGTTTGTATCAGCAACGCCGGGGAATTATGAAGCTGAGCATGCAGGTAGGACGGTAGAGCTGCTAGTGCGCCCAACGGGCTTGGTAGATCCACCTGTAGAGATTCGGCCCGCGGTCACGCAGGTGGATGATCTGCTGGGTGAGATACGTCTTGTTGTTGAACGCGGCGAGAGAGTATTGGTAACGACCCTCACCAAGCGTATGTCGGAAGATCTTACTGAATACCTTGATGAAAATGGTGTTCGGGTGCGTTACCTGCATTCTGATATCGAGACGGTGGAGCGTGTGGAAATAATTCGAGATTTGCGTCTGGGAAAGTTCGATGTATTGGTAGGTATCAATCTTTTGCGCGAGGGTCTGGATATGCCTGAGGTATCGCTGGTGGCCATTCTGGATGCGGATAAGGAAGGGTTCCTTCGTTCCGAACGATCGCTCATTCAAACCATGGGGCGCGCAGCGCGTAATCTTAATGGTCGGGCAGTTCTCTACGCTGACAGGGTGACCGGCTCAATGGAGCGCGCCATAGCAGAGACTGATCGTCGGCGGGAGCGACAGACCGCACACAACAAAGCGCACAACATTACACCTCGGGGAGTTCAGAAGTCGGTTCAGGATATTATGGAAGGCGCGCGACGTATGCCCACTCGCGGAAAATCCAAAGCTGAGAAAATTGCGGAGAGTCAGGAAAATTATATCTCGGATATAGCCAAGCTATCGCCCGCTGCGCTGGCGCGTAAGTTAAAGCAGATGGAAGCGAAGATGATCGAACATGCCAAGAACCTGGAGTTTGAGGACGCGGCCGCTCTGCGTGACCAGATGACTGACATTAAGCAACGGGCCTTTTATAGTTAGGGCCTAGCATTGCAAGGTATCAAACCTCAGAAGGACGCGTTAAGCTAAAGACATCTTGGTTGAACGTCAGGTGCACCCCTTTAATGGGCAGGTTGGCTTGGAATCGTTCGTGTTGGCACTTCTGCGTCAATAGCGCTTGGCAGAGCACGAGCGGTCCTATGCGGGCCGGGACAGTGACTTATTCTTATGCGCAGCATGCCAGCGGGAGCCAAACCAATTGTTTGGGTTAGGTAATTCAAAATGGTGGTTACGCGAGCACGGCAGCCTCTGGCAGGAATGGGCGGTTGTTCTGCCCGGTGGGTATACTGTGGTCTACGATGGACTTGGCAAGACTGTTCGCAGGGGCTCCTATGGCTCCAAATGGAAGGCGTCCGCCGCGTTGCGGGTTAAAGGCTTTCGGCGTATTAAGCTCAGGGAATTGGACGATACTCCCCCTCCTAAGCTCGGCTAGGGCGGTGTGATTACAGCGCTTGCAGGTGCCTCGTCCGCTCGACTGTAATCTATGTCGCGGTAGCCGCAGTCCCGGCCGCAGCCAAGCTCTATAGCATTTTGCTTCCCAATCGGGCATTATTTGCGCCCCGTGAACGGGGCGTAGCCCGATGAGGCCAGCTGCAATGCGAGCATTGCTGGTTGGCCCCAAAAGGATATAAAATTCAACAGCTTAATGATCTTCAAGTGGCCTTTAGTGGGGGCCACCACTGACAATTGGAACACCCATGCCCGTAATTACACTGCCTGATGGCAGCCAACGTCCCTTTGATCAACCGATCTCAATTCATGATATTGCTGCCGACATTGGCGCCGGGCTGGCGAAAGCTGCGCTGGGCGGTGTTATCGATGGACGGGAAGTGGATACCTCCTATATCGTCGAGAGTGACGCCACTGTGGCCATTATCACCGACAGGGACGATGCCGGTCTGGAAATCATTCGTCATTCCACTGCCCACCTTCTGGCGATGGCGACCCAGGAATTATTCCCAGGAGCACAGGTTACCATCGGCCCCGTGATCGAGGATGGCTTCTTCTACGACTTTGCCACCGGACATAATTTTACGCCCCAAGACCTGCAAAAGATCGAAAAGCGCATGGAAGAGCTGGTATCTGAAGATATCACCGTACAGCGAGTGGTCATGAGTCGCGAAAAGGCGATCGATACGTTTCGCAACCTTGGCGAGAACTACAAGGTTCAGATCATTGAGGCGCTCCCCGAAGGGGAGGAGATTTCGCTATACACCCAAGGGGCCTGGGGAGATTTGTGTCGTGGCCCGCACGTGCCGAGCACTGGCAAACTAAAAGCATTCAAGTTGACCAAAGTGGCAGGCGCTTACTGGCGTGGCGATTCCAAAAATGAGATGTTGCAGCGAATCTACGGCACCGCATGGGCGAACAAAAAGCAGCTCAAGCAGTATCTCAGGCGCATCGAAGAAGCAGAGAAACGTGATCATCGGAAGATAGCTAAAAAGTTGGGGTTGTTTCATACCCAGGAAGAGGCACCCGGCATGGTGTTCTGGCATCCGGCTGGGTGGAGCATCTACCAGACTATTGAGCAGTACATGCGCAAAGTACAGAACGAGAATGGCTACCAGGAAATAAAAACACCGCAACTGGTGGATTTTTCGCTCTGGGAAAAGTCTGGTCATGCGGATAAATTTGGCGATGATATGTTCACGCTTAAGTCCGATGATCGTGATTTCGCGATCAAGCCAATGAATTGCCCCTGCCATGTTCAGGTGTTTAACCAGGGTCTGAAGTCCTATCGTGATCTGCCCCTGCGCTTGGCTGAATTTGGATCATGTCATCGCAATGAGCCCTCCGGCTCGTTGCACGGGATCATGCGAGTTCGCGGGTTTGTGCAAGACGACGCCCATATTTTTTGCACGGAGGAACAGATTCAATCCGAAGTGTCAGCCTTCATCGATTTGCTCCATGCTGTCTATGAGGACTTCGGATTTACCGAGGTGATCTATCGGTTGTCCACCCGACCAGCGCAGCGAGTAGGGACGGATGCAGATTGGGATCGGTCGGAAAAAGCGTTGGCCGATGCTCTCGATGCCCAAAACCTTCCGTGGCATGAGCTGCCCGGGGAGGGTGCATTCTACGGACCCAAAATCGAGTTTTCCCTGAAAGATTGTATTGGGCGAGTCTGGCAACTGGGTACTATTCAGGTGGATTTTTCCATGCCAGGTCGGTTGGATGCGCAATACGTCTCCGAAGATGGAAGCCGTCAGGTGCCCGTGCTGTTGCACCGGGCTGTGTTGGGATCTTTTGAGCGTTTTATCGGAATTCTCATCGAACACTACGAGGGGGTTTTCCCCAGTTGGCTCGCTCCCACACAGGTGGCAATACTCAATATCACGGACAAACAGTCTGAATATGTCCGAAATGTGGAAGATTCCTTGAAAAACAGGGGCTTTCGGGTGTTTTCGGACTTGAGAAATGAAAAAATCGGCTTTAAAATCCGCGAGCACACAATTCAGAAGATTCCCTACCTGTTAGTGGTAGGCGATAAAGAAGTCGAATCACAGACTGTGGCCGTGCGTGCCCGTCGTGGTGAGGACCTGGGGTCTATGGATCTCGACGCGTTTATAAAGCACCTCACTGATGACGTTGCATGTCGCGGCCGCATCGTATTGGAGAATTAGTATTAAGAAAGATAGCGGCAAAGGTGCCAGCAAGAAGGCGCTTATTAATGACCAAATCACGGCGGACCCGGTTCGTCTGGTTGGAGCCGAAGGCGAACAAGTAGGAATCGTGTCTCTTGCAGAGGCACTGGCGGCGGCAGAGGCGGCAACCATGGATCTGGTGCTTATAGCCGATTCCGAGCCAGCAGTTTGTAAATTGATGGATTACGGCAAGTACGTATTCGAAATCAAAAAGCAGAAATCTGCTCAGAAGAAAAAGCAGAAGCGAACACAAGTTAAAGAAATGAAGTTTCGTCCAGGGACGGAGGAAGGAGATTATCAGGTAAAACTACGCAACCTGACACGTTTCCTTGAAAATGGCGATAAGGCCAAAGTCACGCTGCGATATCGCGGACGTGAAATGGCGCATCAGGAAATCGGCATGGAGCTACTCAAGCGAGTAGAAGCTGATCTGGTCGAATTGGGTTCCGTCGAGCAATTTCCGAAAATGGAAGGTCGACAGCTTACAATGGTTATCGCACCCAAGAAGAAGAACTAGCGGCCTGTGAATGCCCTTGTTTCTTCAAATATGAACTTTCAAATGCGGAGTATTTGATTATGCCTAAAGCAAAAATTCACAGCGGGGCTGCCAAGCGGTTTAAAAAAACTGCCGGTGGATACAAGCGCAAGAGCGCCCACAAGAGTCATATCCTGACCAAGATGACGACCAAGCGTAAGCGTCAGCTGCGCGGTACCTCTATGATTCATAAGAGCGATGAAGTTCTTATCGATCGTATGTTGCGTACCAAGTAACCGGTCTGTCGAATAACTAAGGAGAAGACTTATGCCTCGTGTAAAACGTGGTGTGGTGGCTCATCGCCGTCACAAGAAAGTATTGAAGCAGGCCAAGGGCTACTATGGTGCCCGCAGCCGTATTTTTCGGGTTGCCAAGCAGGCTGTTACCAAGGCTGGCCAGTATGCCTACCGCGATCGTCGTCAGCGTAAGCGTCAGTTTCGCGCGTTGTGGATTACGCGTATCAACGCCCAGTCGCGTGCTAACGGTTTGAGCTATAGCCGCTTGATCAATGGCCTGAAAAAGGCCGGCATTGGCTTGGACCGTCGAGTATTGGCGGATTTAGCCGTGCATGATAAACCTGCTTTTACAGCGATCGTGGAGCAAGCGAAGGCCGCTTTGGTCTAAGCCCACCCCACCGCTTCGGCGGTTCGCTGGCTGTATGTCTTATATCAAGGGAAAGGGCGGTGCTCTTTCCCTTTTTTGTTGGCGGGATATTGTGCTTTCTGCCGACGCTCAGAGAGTGCGAGAGGGCTATCATTGGTGCGGTAAAATGCTTTACGCGATATCTTGAACATGGTGTATTGGAAGTGGCAGGGTATGCCCTGATGCGGGAACAGTGCACCTACAGACGAATTGCCCGACCTAGAACTAGAGAAAGTGCAAATGGAAAACCTAGAACCACTCGCCTATGAGGCCAAGGCAGCCATAGCAGCAGCGCAGGACGGCGCCACGCTGGAACAACTGCGTGTCGATTATCTTGGCAAGAAAGGCCAGATCACCGGTCTTTTGAAAGGCCTGGGGAAATTGTCCGCTGAAGAGCGTCCCAAAGCTGGCGCGCTTATCAATGTGGTCAAACAGGACTTACAGGCTCTGATCGGTGCACGCAAAACTGAGCTCGAAGGAGTTGCAGTAGAAGCGAAACTCGCGCAGGAAAAAATCGATATTACGTTGCCGGGACGTGGTCAATCAACTGGCGGGATTCATCCAGTAACACGCACTATTGAGCGTATGGAAGATTTCTTTGCCGCTATCGGTTTTGAAGTGGTGGAAGGCCCGGAGATTGAAGACGACTACCATAACTTCGAGGCGCTCAACATCCCGGCTCATCACCCGGCCAGAGCCATGCACGATACTTTCTACGTCGATGAACACACAGTCCTGCGTACCCATACATCGCCCGTGCAAGTGAGGGTGATGGAGAGTCAGGCGCCGCCTTTACGTATCGTTTGCCCCGGCCGTGTTTATCGTTGTGATTCCGATCTTACCCATACCCCCATGTTTCACCAGGTAGAGGGCCTTTTGATTGATGAGCATTCCAGTTTTTCCGATCTCAAAGGGTTGGTTGGAGATTTTCTGCGCGTATTTTTTGAAAGAGAGTTGGAGGTTCGGTTCCGGCCTTCCTATTTCCCTTTTACTGAGCCGTCCGCCGAAGTTGATATCCAGTGCGCCAATTGCGGTGGCAAGGGCTGTCGTGTGTGCAGTCACACCGGCTGGCTGGAAGTAATGGGCTGCGGCATGGTGCACCCCAAAGTTTTCGAGTTTTCCGGGATCGATACTGAGAAGTATTCGGGTTTTGCGTTCGGTATGGGAGTGGAGCGTCTTGCCATGCTGCGTTACGGAGTGAACGACTTGCGACTGTTCTTTGATAACGACTTGCGTTTTCTTGAACAGTTTTAAAGGGAGAAATAGAAAGTGAAAATCAGCGAACAATGGTTGCGCGAATGGGTTTCGCCGGACCTGGACACTGAGGCTTTAGCGCATCAGATCACGATGGCCGGCCTGGAGGTGGACGCGATTGACCCGGTGGCGGCTGCATTTAGTGGCGTGGTCGTTGCCGAGATTCTCAGCGCGGAGCCGCATCCCGATGCGGATAAATTGCGTGTTTGTCAGGTGAGTGTCGGTGGTGAAACGGTTCAGATTGTCTGTGGAGCCCCTAATGCGCGAGCGGGGTTAAAGGCACCCTTGGCCCAGATTGGCGGCGTGCTACCAGGTGACTTCAAGATAAAGAAGGCCAAGCTCCGCGGGGTGGAGTCTCAGGGGATGCTCTGTGCAGAGCAGGAGTTGGGGCTGTCGGATGCCTCAGATGGACTGATGGAGCTGCCGGCAGATGCGCCGGTGGGCACCGATCTGCGCAGTTATCTCGATCTGGATGACCAGGTGATTGAGCTCAGTATCACCCCCAACCGAGCAGATTGTTTGGGTGTCTCTGGCATTGCACGAGAAGTAGGGCTGCTCAACAATCTTACGGTGAACGTGCCAATTTATGACAGGGCTACAGAGTCGATCACCAACACGTTTTCGATTGATGTGAAGGCGGCAGAGGCGTGTCCACGGTATGTGGGCCGCATTATCAAAGGTGTGGATGTTTCCCGGCCAACGCCCCTTCTGATTCAGGAAAAATTACGTCGCAGCGGCGTTCGCAGTATCGATGCCATTGTGGATATTACAAATTACCTCTTATTGGAACTGGGCCAGCCCATGCACGCGTTTGACCTCCAGAAACTTGAGGGGGGTATCGTTGTGCGCCACGCCAAGGCTGGAGAATCCATCGAATTGTTAAACGGTCAAACCGTAGAGGTACGTCCGGATACGCTGGTTATAGCAGACCACAACGGCCCTGTGGCCATGGCTGGCATTATGGGCGGTCAGTCTTCAGCGGTCAGTGCAGGATCAACGGATATTTTTCTCGAGTCGGCATTTTTCGCGCCGACGTTGCTAGCGGGCAAGGCGCGATCCTATGGCCTGCACACGGACTCCTCGCATCGCTTTGAGCGTGGCGTGGATTTCCAATTGCAGGTAGAGGCGATCGAGCGCGCGACGTGCCTACTGCTGGATATCGTAGGGGGCGATGCGGGGCCCATTGTGCACTTCAGTTCACCTGACGATCTTCCAGTGCGCGGTGATGTACATTTGCGTGCTGCTCGAATCCAGAAGGTATTGGGTTTCGATATGGAGGCCCCCGAAGTCGAGCGCATCCTTTCTGGTCTGGGTCTTGGCGTGACCGCCACTGCGGATGGCTGGCACTGTTCTGTTCCCAGTTGGCGTTTCGATATCGCCATTGAGGCAGACCTGCTTGAAGAGTTGGCGCGGGTGTATGGCTACAATCGGTTACCTGTCACTCACATCCACGCTGACCTGGTTATGCAGGCAAAACCGGAAGCCGGCTTGTCTGTGCGCTACCTGCGCCGTCATTTGAGCGCCAGGGGTTATAGAGAAGCTATTACCTACAGCTTCGTTGACCCCCAGTTGCAGCGTGTTTTCAGCCCAGACTGCGAACCGGTTGCATTGAGTAATCCTATTTCTGCGGAAATGGCAGTGATGCGCACGAGTTTACTGCCGGGAATGGTAGATGCCGTTCTGCGCAATACCAATCGGCAACAACCCCGCGTGCGCTTATTTGAGACCGGTCTGCGATTCGTTACCAACGAGTCAGGTTTGCAGCAGACCCCAATGCTGGCCATGGTCTGTACCGGTCAACGTTTCGCTGAAGCCTGGTCGGTGCCAGATGAGGCGTTGGATTTCTATGACATAAAGGGTGACGTAGAAAGTTTGCTGGCGTTGACACGGTCGCCGGAGAGTTTCGCCTTCGAGGCGTCAACGCACCCGGCGCTGCACTCCGGACAGACCGCTAACATAACTCGAAAGGGTGAGATAGTTGGCGTCGTAGGCACGCTTCATCCGTCAGTGGTGTCCACCCTGGGGCTGAATGAGCCCCTATATGTCTGTGAAATTGAGCTCGCCGCACTGCTGGCAGGAAAGCTTCCCGAGTTTCAGGAACTATCTAAGTTTCCTGAGGTTCGCCGCGATTTATCAATTTTAGTCGATAAAACAGTGGTTTCGGCGCAACTTCTTAATGATGTTCGAACTTCAGCGGGGACTTACCTCAAGGACTTAAGGCTCTTTGATGTCTATACAGGCAAAGGCATTGATCCTAAAAGAAAAAGTCTCACTCTGGGTTTGACTTTCCGCGATCAATCGCGCACTCTTGGAGATGAAGATGTGAATATGGCCTTAGGTCAAGTCATTGATCTATTGGAAAAAAATTATAATGCCGAGCTTAGAAATTAGGTTATAGGGAACATGGCTGCTCTGACGAAATCCGAAATGGCTGAACGACTATTTGAAGAGCTTGGGCTCAACAAACGTGAAGCTAAAGAGATTGTAGAGCTCTTCTTCGAGGAAATCCGCAGTTGCCTCGAGAGCAATGAGCAGGTGAAGTTGTCAGGTTTTGGAAACTTCGACTTGCGCGACAAGAGCCAGCGCCCCGGTCGCAATCCGAAAACGGGCGAAGAGATTCCTATTTCCGCTCGCCGGGTTGTGACGTTCAGGCCCGGTCAAAAGCTCAAAGCCCGAGTAGAAGAATATGCTGGAACCGACCCACAACAATGAACTGCCCGCCATTCCAGGTAAGCGCTATTTCACCATAGGTGAAGTCAGCGAACTCTGTGCGGTAAAGCCTCATGTGCTGCGCTACTGGGAACAGGAGTTTCCGCAACTTAAACCGGTGAAGCGGCGCGGTAACCGCCGTTATTATCAGCGTGATGACGTGCTCACTATTCGCCAGATTAGGGACTTGCTTTATGATCAGGGCTACACGATCGGTGGCGCCAGGCAGCGAATGACAGACGAGGGCGGGAAAAATGTTGCATCCCTATCAGTGGACCTGCCGTCTTTGATGCAGGAAACCATCGAGGAATTGGAGGACGTGCTCAAGCTTCTCGAGCCGTTTAAATAGCCTTTGTATCGTCCGCTCTATTGAGTATAATGCCGCCCTTGCACGCAGGCGATTTCGGGGCGTAGCGCAGTCTGGTAGCGCACCACACTGGGGGTGTGGTGGTCGTAGGTTCAAATCCTGCCGTCCCGACCAATTTCCCTCCTGATAATCAGTAGCTTACCCATATATCTAGACTTCCGCGCAATCGCCTGTAATTTTCTGGGGTTAGTTTAGGGTTAGTATTTCTTGCACACCTCACCCAGGTCATACGCCCAGACAAAAAAGGCTCGCACGGTGGCGGGCATTGTTTAGTCACTAGAAGCGCCTAGCAGCCGGGCGGCAAGCAAACTATCGGGGTCGTTACGACAATCGTTGAACTATTGTTAAAGCCCTGCGGCCAACCCGCTGTCCCGTTACAGTAGGTGATCGTCGTTAGGGTGAAATTATTGGTAAACATGCCGAGGTTAAAGGTGCCAAAGTTGCCTTCAAAGGCCACGCTGGTGAGGTCGTTGAGACCGAAAGCTATATCCCCAATGCTCGTAACGCTGTCTGGAATAATCACGCTGGTGAGGGCGTTACGTAGGAAAGCCTCATCCTCAATGGTCGTAACGCTGTTTCCGATAGTCACGCTGGTGAGGGCGTTTTTGAAGAACGCACCACCCCCAATGGTCGTAACGTTGTCTGGAATAATCACGCTGGTGAGGGTATTGAAGTAGAAAGCGAGATCTCCAATGGTCGTAACGCTGTCTGGAATAATCACGCTGGTGAGGGCGTTGTTGGCGAAAGCACTATTCCCAATGCTCGTAACGCTGTCTGGAATAATCACGCTGGTCAGATTGTTCACGGCGAAAGCACTATGCTCAATGGTCGTAACGCTGTCTGGAATAATCACGCTGGTGAGGGCGTTGCCGTAGAAAGCATATTCCCCAATGTTCGTAACGCTGTTTCCGATAGTCAGGCTGGTGAGGGCGTTGCCTTGGAAAGCACCCGACAAAATGATCGTAACGCTGTAGGTTGTCCCGCTATCCGAAGCAGTGGCAGGAATGACTATATCAGTGGCAGTGTTACCCGATGCACGGCCCGTTACTTCAACAGTCGTCCCACTGGTGATGGAATAACTGATGCCATCAACATCAAATGCCAACACCTGACCCGTCAGAAGCATTGAGATAAAGAAAGCGAGAACCGTCAGTTTCATCTTCATGTTGTTCCCTTCTGTTGTTATTCGTCCAAGCAGGCCAGCTAAAAGACAGCTCGATCAGCCACAAAGTTCTGCGCGTTACCGTGATAAAAAATAAAGCAACGATCACGCCAGCTATTCAATAAGTGTGATTTGCGTCACATTTCGTGGTAAATCTGTGAACCAGGTCTCAGTAACGGGCTGATCGCTGTTTATTGAGAATTCGGCAGTGCGCCATTAGCGATAGCGTTGTAAAAAATCCTGACACCTTATTGCCTGGGGGTATGACCTGGGCGAAAGGTACTGACAAGTTAACTTATTTTTCCTCGAAAAGTG
>PKCY01000203.1 GCA_002862985.1 Haliea sp. | reverse complement strand
GCGCAACCAGCATTCCGGCATCCGCGGGCAAGACGCAGAACTCGAAATGCCCGTGTTTTTAGAGGAGACTCTTGCGGAAACATCGAAGCGCGTCGAATACAGAATTCCCGTATTTAAAAATGGGCAGGTCATAGAGACTAAAAAAAGTCTCGATGTGAAAATACCCGCTGGTGTTAAGGACGGCGAAAGAATTCGTCTTAGAGGCCAGGGAGGAGCCGGTCAGGGCGAGGGGCCCAATGGTGACCTTTATCTGCACATCCGCCTCGTTCCACATCCTCTGTTCGACATTGAAGCACACAATCTTGTCGTTAGTGTGCCATTGGCACCCTGGGAGGCGGCGTTGGGAACAAAGATTACGGTGCCCACCTTAACCGGGAAGATAAACTTGACCATTGCGCCCAATAGCCAGTCCGGGCAACGTCTGCGAATCAAGGGAAAAGGCCTGCCAACGAAGACCGGAAGCGGTGATTTATATGCACTACTGAAAGTGGTCATGCCTGTGAAGACGAGTGATGAGGTTCAGGAACTATGGCGGTCGCTGGCAGATAAAGCAGAATTCGATCCACGAGAAACCTGGGGGAACGCGTCATGACAGATTTGATCGTCAGCATTTCGTTTCATGAACTGTGCCAGTACGAAGAACTCAGCGAGTACATCATCCTTGAGGTGGTAGATCATGGAATTGCGGAGCCTGTTTCAGGGAAAAATGCGCCGGACTGGGTTTTTGATACCAACACAGTCCACTGGCTCCGCAAGGCTGTCCGCCTGCATTCTCAACTGGAGATCGACTGGGTCGCGGTTGCCATGATCATTGAGTTGCTAAAACGGAACGAGTCTCTCGAGAGAGAGCATCGATACCTCGAGCAGAAGCTAAAGCGATTCCTAGAATAGGTAAGATACCTCTAGAAGTTGCAGCCAGCCCTGAGTATTGCACGACAGAAAAAACCTTACGCGTAGAGCTTTCCCGAATTTTCGGTACCCTGAAAAAACGGGCATGGAGAACTATAAGCTAAAAGATGGGGCTGGCACTGTGGGCCTGAAGCAGGAGGGGCCCTGTGTAACTTTCAACGCTATGCTGCGGTATGGTAAGGAAATAGCGCACCTTCAACGCGCCACAAAATTCCGCCGGCTTTATCGCTAACGCCATTCGATGATCGCCCTGATTTGACGACTGCATGAAACACCACTGCGCTGGATCGTCCTGCAACTCGTCATCGCAACTGAAGCCAATTAACCCGTCCGCACTGAGTTCAAAGCTGAACTTGTTCAACCCAAGCGCTATTCCTTCACCTCTAGCCTTGATGTAGGACTCTTTCAAAGTCCAGTAGTCAAAGAAGCGATTTTTTTGAAGTTTGTCGGGCAAACTGATCAAATCCAGGTATTCCCGATTAGAGAAGTATCGCTTCGCCAACGCCTGGACCGAACTCTTGCGATGGCAATTTTCGACGTCAATGCCGACAGATGCCGATTGCGCTACCGCACACACCACCCATTCCCGACTATGACTAAGATTAAAACACAGACTTGTCTGCGGACTAGCAATAACCGGCTTGCCGCCCTTCTCCTTGGAAAACACCCACTGTGAGGCCGGACAGTTTTCGTATTGCGAAAGGGTTGTACGTTGCAACGAGCGGGTAATGGCATCTGCATCCCGCATTGGCCTGGTTCTAAACCCCTGATTACGAGTCCGCTCTGGCGCGCTCATCAGCTTATAACAAGCGTCCAGCGCCGACCTCGGAACCTGAGAAATCTGGGTTAACCAAATATGTACTTCGTCGGTAGCCAGGTTCAATATCAGGATATTCCACTTAAATAATATGCCAGTACTATTCTACGGTGCCGATGAATAGTCCGCCAAGGTGTTGCGGCAATCACTCATGATCTCCATACTTCATTAGAACATCGAACGATGTGCCGCGGCCAGCACGAAGCCATGTGCTATTTGGGCTGCGTGACCTTTATGCCCTAGGCTCTAATCGCACTATTATTTGCCAGTCAGAGACAGACGCGATGCTGATATCCTTGTTCTAATGGGGCACACTCGTAGGTGCATTATGCTTCTTTACGTACGTAATCTTCACCATTGCGGAGAGCACGCTCAGTATTAACAGCGAGGAAACGGAGTGACCACCAGCAAAGAGCTCCAGGACATCATTAAACTGGTGCCACCAGATTTTGCCGACCCCAAAGCTAATTTCGCAGCGGTGCGCAGAATGTTTGCACCCTTCCACGGCCATTCGACTGGCGCTGACCTTGCTGTAGAAATCAGGGAAATTGGGGGTGTTCGCTGCGGCGATTACCATATCAAAGACCAGGACCACCGCTGGACCGCCTTTCACTGTCATGGTGGGGCTTTTGTATCCACACCTTTGGATGAATACCATTTCTATGCGGAAATCATCGCACGGCAGACGCTAATGCGGGTGGTGATGCCCGATTATCGTCTCGCACCAGAGCACCTCTATCCGGCAGCCCATGATGATTGTTTTAACGCCTACTGTGGTCTATTGGAAACGGGAACAGACCCCTCCAGTATTGTAGTGATGGGAGAATCCTGTGGCGGCAGTCTCGCTGTGGGTCTGCTTCTGCGATTGCGCGACAACTTACTGCCGCTACCGGCTTGTTTCGTCTCCCTGACAGGATGGTTCGACCTGGCGGTGTCGGGCGAACCGGTGGAGGGCAACGATCCCTTTCTAACCCCCCAGTGGGTGCGCAATCGTGCGCAGGACTACCTTGGGGGACAGCTGGCGCCGGAAGACCCTCGGGTCTCTGTCGCTAATGCCGATTTACACGGCCTGCCTCCCCTTTACCTGCAAATCGGCCAGTTTGATACGGTGCGCGAGGGCGCCATTACACTTGCCAACAATGCACTGCGCGCAGGGGTTAATGTCACTGTGGAAAGCTGGCCGGGGATGATTCAGGGGTGGCACGGACTGGTGACTGCTGGCGTGCCCGAGGCAACACGGGCCTGGGCTTCCATTCGAAGTTATGTCCACGCAATCAGTCACACCTAAGGCATTTGAAACGGGCACGTAAACCGTCACGTTTGCGCTAGTGCCTCAGATAGCGGCTGCAGTATCTGCGCAACGTATAGCGGCAGAACCCTTAGGTGGCGATAAGAAGTCTGCTTCTACGCGGGTGCACTTTCTCTTTGCGGTGTGCGGGTACACCACCAAATTAGTAACAACAACAACACCTGTACCACCAATCGTATATTCAGAAACGTCGCAGAGACATCCACAAATAGTTCAGGGTTTAGCCACATGTGGATATTGGCAGGCGTCACGCACACTACGAGCAGCAACAGTCCATTCCCTGCCCATTGCCGCATAGAGGGAATCAGGATGCCTATTGCGCCTAAAATCTCTAACACACCACTGATATAAACGATCTCCAGATGGTAGCCCAGGTAAGGCGGCATGATGGCCACAAAGAAATCTGCATCAACGAAATGCATTATTCCCCCCCCCATGAACCATAAGAAAACAAATGCCAGACCCAAGTTCTTTAGTGTAAACATTGCATTTCCTCGCTAGGTGCTGTGACACTAATGCTCGCTGAATCGAATTAAGTGAATTATCTGCGCGTATTTATGGATTTTGACTCGTTACTAAAACGCGCTGTAACCAGCGACTAATCTCTCGAATTTCTTCCAGGTTTACCTCGTGCCCCATCGGGTATTCATGCCATTCGACAGCATAACCCGCTGCCTGTAACGTCTCCAAGCTTGATTTACCTAAAGACAAGGGCAGCACGGAATCACTTTGGCCGTGACACATGAGAATAGGAATTTGCGCATTGGCCTGAGACTTACCTGAAGCTAAATTCTCGCCTTCGGCAAGGAAAGTGGACAGCGCCAGAATCCCTGCCAAAGGCTTGGGGTAATAGAGCGCAGTCTGGAATGCCATCACGCCGCCCTGCGAGAACCCTGCCAACAGAATACGTTCAGAGGGCATGCCGTTATCCAGTTCGGTCTGGATCAAGTCCTGAATCTGCAACACGGATTTTTTCATGCCGGGTAAGTCGGTCCCGGCGGGATCAAAATCAAACCATGCCCGCGCACGCTGCCCGCCAAAGGCGGTAACGGCTATCTCAGGGGCATGGGGGAACACAAAACGAACTGGCAAGTCCGGTGGTAGCTGCAGTTCCGGGACGATGGGCTCGAAATCATGCCCGTCCGCACCCAGTCCATGCAGCCAAATAACAACTGCCACCGGGTCGGTCGGTGGATTGATCTCCACTGTGGGCAGGGGGGCTGCCAACATAACTGCTCCTTATTCTTCCCGGTGGGAAACGCGTACTGTCAGTTCAGATCCGCCGCATACTGGCGCAATACCGCCAGCGGCACCGTATCAAGTGCTCGCTTGTGCGTGCGGGTGAGAAATACTTTTGGCGCCATTTTTTCTTCGTGAGCTTGCAGCCAACGAGCGGCACACAAGCACCAGCGATCTCCGGGCTTAAGCCCGGCAAACCCAAACTCGGGCATGGGCGTACTGAGATCGTTACCAGCAAAGCGCGAGTACTGCAGGAATTCTTCTGTCACCTGAACACAAATAGTATGCGATCCGGCGTCCTGGTCATTAGTATTACAGCAACCATCACGCAGAAACCCGGTAAGCGGATCCTCGCTACACACCAGCAGCTCTTCGTCAAAGACGTTCAACGGTTCGTCAATCTTTATAGTTGGCACGGCCTTGATTCCCATAGTTGGACGCGCACAGCATACCACGCGTTTCTGCCTCATGGGGCGCGGGAGAGCGAAACACCCGCACCCCAAAAAGTTGTAGCCAGTAACCGGTATGCCGCTAGTGCAGATCTCAAGGTCTCTGAGTATTTTGGGAGCCGTGTGGACGACTCCCTCCCGCTCACGTTATGGTGTGCTACCGGCGGCTTACCTTCCGAGGAGTTTCCCATGGGTGATTACATCCCCCCCGCATTAGACTGGGTTCGCGAACACGCTGAACTGTATGAGAGCAGCGGCGGCACCCAAGGCACTACCCTGTTGGATACGGGCATGCCCTGCATACTGGTGACCCACCGCGGCAACAAAACCGGTGGCATTCGGAAAACCCCGCTGATGCGAGTTGAAGTAGACGGAAGCTATGTACTGATTGGCTCCATGGGCGGCCAGCCCAAAAATCCGATGTGGGTTTATAATCTTCGGGCAGACACGGATATACAGATTCGCGACAAAACCGAGGTGTTCGACATGCGCGTCCGGGAAGTCACCGATGACGATGAGCGGGCAAAACTGTGGGCCGCTAGCGCGACTGCCTACCCACCTTATGATGACTACCAGGCTAAGACCGCGCGTAAGATTCCGGTTTTCATTGCCGAGCCAAGATAACCAGCATGCGGCCAAATGCACATGGAAAAATATCGATAAGTACCGTGACTAGAGCTTGATGGCTAAGCTCAAGCCAAATACCCTCACTACCCTCCCTCTTATTAACGGAATTTGCAATCAGTGAAGATCCCCGCACGCCTACAACCACTGGTCGAAGACGGTGTGGTAGATGAAGTCATCTGCCCGCTGATGAGCGGCAAGGAAGCCGACGTATTTGTCGTGCGCTGTGGCTCTAAAACTCGCTGCGCCAAGATTTACAAAGATGCGCTCAAGCGCAGTTTCAAAAAGGCTGCCCAGTACACTGAAGGGCGTAAAGTACGCAATAGCCGACGCGCACGGGCGATTGAGAAGGGTTCCAAATTCGGGCGCAAACAACAGGAAGATACCTGGCAGAACGCGGAAGTTGATGCGCTCTACCGGCTGGTTCGCGCAGGCGTGCGCGTGCCCGAGCCCTACGGTTGTTTTGACGGCGTTCTGCTTATGGAACTGATCACCGATGAAAACGGCGACGTGGCACCGCGCCTGAATGACGTCTCCATGTCAGCGGAACAGGCACGCGAAGACCATGCACTGGTCATGCACTTTGTAATGCGCATGTTATGCGCTGGGCTAGTACATGGCGACCTGTCAGAGTTCAACGTACTCGTCGATGAAAACGGTCCAGTCATTATCGACCTGCCACAGGCGGTCGATGCCGCGTCCAATAACAATGCCCGCGCCATGCTCGATCGCGATGTGAAAAACATGACGGACTACTACGGACTGTTCGCTCCCGAATTACTCGAGAGTCACTACGCCCACGAGATCTGGGAACTGTATGAAGATGGGGAGCTACACCCCGACCTGGAACTGACCGGCGAGTTTGAGATCGACACGCACGACGCGGATGTCGATGGGGTGATGCTGGAGATTAAAGCGGCCCTCGCTGAGGAGGAAAGTCGCAAGGAGCGATTGCGTGAGGCAGAGGAATCTGATTAATGAAGCAACCGGACTATCTCGAATTGGCTCAATTTAAAGCATGTGTAATATAGACTGGAGGAGGACGAGCGCACGTCTCATTTTCTCGCCATAACCACAAACCGACGTGCATGATCGCGGTAATGCTTACCCAGATCAATTCTCATAGGCACGCCATCTGCGTAGGCTGTTACAACGAGTTCAAGCGGATATCTCAATAGTTTAGTGCCAGTATGACTCACATCCTGTATGGTGCATCTTTCAGGCAAGATTCGTAACACTGGCAAATCCCCTGATCACAATAGGCCCCTCATGGCAGCCGTACGATATCGTTTCCACACCATGGAATTTGCCGATACCGATATTCACTTTCGCACGCTGCGCGATAGACAACAATTTAATGACCCCGAAGGAATATCCGAGTCACTAGGCGTGTCGCCGGCCTCGTGGCCGCTGTTCGGCGTGGTCTGGGCTGCCGGCGAGATGCTCGCGCATCTCATGGATTGTTACGACCTGCAAGGCAGGCGAGTGCTCGAAGTAGGCTGCGGAATAGGCCTTGCAAGTCTAATAATGAATCAGCAGCAGATGGATATTACCGCATCGGACTACAACCCTGACGCCGGAGAATTTCTGGCCTATAACACGCGCCTCAATAATTCCCCGGATATTCCTTTTATTTGCAGCGACTGGAGTTCCAAATCCAGCGACTACGGCCTGTTCGATCTTATTATTGGCAGTGATGTACTGTATGAGCCGAACCACGCCAGTTTACTGGCTGGATTTATTGACCAGCATGCTGCCCCTGCAGCCGAGGCGATTATCATTGATCCAGGACGCGGAAATGTTCCGGCGTTCTGTCGACAAATGGCCACATTTGGCTTCTCATACAAGCGCAGTAAAGCCGTAATGTCAGAGCGCATGACGCAGCCATTCAGCGGTAATTTACTGGAGTTTTCGCGTGTGCCGTCCCGCTGAGAACGCGGCTAGTCAGCGGCTAAGCCTCTGCTAAATGTGCTGCTCGCCTAACTGTTGTGTAAACGCAAAATACACTATCATGGTTTAAAACGCACAACCTGGAGACGGACATGACTTATTTAAGAAGCTTCTCAATATGCCTGATGGCACTGGCCTTGACCGGCACAGCCTGGGCTGAAATATACGAGACGACGGACGCTCAGGGAAATCCGGTGTTTTCAGATTCTCCGGGCAAAGAAGGTGCGCATGTCGTGGACCTGCCACAAACCAACGTCGCCGATGCACCACCTGACATCCCTCAGCCGCCAGAGCAAACCCAGAGGGCGCAAAAGACTGTCGAAAACAATGTTGTCAACAACGAAAGTGAAGGAGATTACTCCCCGGACAACTACAACTACGACAACTACGACAACTACGACAACTACGACAACGACAATAACTATGACCCTGCGCAAATGCGCAGAGAACTAGACCGCGAAACACCGCTTGACCACGATGCAATTCCCGAAGGATTGCACGCCGAAACCCCCATCAACCCAGCCGCGCCGCGTGAAGTTCTGGATGCGGAAGACCCGCATACGGTCGGAGACTTTAACGAGCCACAGGGCGTTGTTGATAGGCGCGTAATGGACCATAAACGCTAGCTCGAGCCTAGAAACAGGTACTTGTATGAACAGAATTGTACTCATTTTGATATTGGCCAGCGCTGCAACCGATGCAAGCACAACTGGCTGGCCCGCGCAGAGTTCAACCGAGGAACAGTTAAACTACTGTAGAGGCTTCGTCACTGGGGGTCTGGCCTCGAAAGAGGTCGCCAGTGTTTCCAGAGTTGATCTGTGGCTGGCATGGAGCTACGTGATTCGGTTGGGAGCGATGAGCCCGGACGCCGGCGGACAGGCATATCAGACCGGCCGAGATCAATTCCAAAGAGTCGTCACAGATGCTGACGCCCAATCCATAATTCAACACGCTGACGGCGACTGCGGTCTCGGTCGATCCGGCCATCAAGTCACAGGCTGGTAGCGCTTTTATAACAGCCCGATATAGCAGACCGAGTTAAAGAGCGTCGCACTCTGGATCATGTTCATCTGCCATCAGGCAGTATATCGATCCTAAACACATTGCCAAATTACGACTTATTGTATCGATTTTCCACTTACGCTCGACTGCTATACAGCGGTAACGGGTCAATTTCTGCGTAGTACCCCTCCAACGCCTCGATGCTTATGGGCTCTTGCTCCTGTTTGATATTGTCTTCGCGGGGTGAATGCCAGAGTGCCGTCTTTAAGCCATTGAAGGTCAGGCATTGGCTATTGAACGCGCTGGCCGCATCGCTCGCCAACCACACCAGCCCTTGTGCCACATCCTGGGGTTCTCCAAATCCAAGCGCCTGTGCTGATTTACCCGCTTTATCGATCATGGGTTGCGTCATATCGGTACGAGCCACAGGCCACATGGCATTACAACGAATTCCATACCGCGACAATTCCTTGGCTGCGGTGTACATCATCCCCATCAGTCCCGCCTTAGCGGCGGCGTAATTGGTCTGGCCAAAATTCCCCACCAGACCCGACGCCGAGGTTATTTGAATAATGTGACCGCTTTGCGCCTCTCGCATTGCCAGCGCTGCGGCCCGTGTGCACAAAAAGGGACCTCGTAAATTTACCGCGATAACCTCATCAAAATCCTCATCACTCATTTTCAACAGGGTGCGATCGCGAACGATACCCGCATTATTGACCATCACATCGATACCCCCAAACTCACTGACACAAGTTTCGACCAGCGCATTACACACTTGTGTATCTGCGACAGAACCAGTTACCGCGCGCACTGGGGTGCCCAATGCGGCAAGCTCCTTTGCTACTCCGGCCAACGCCTCTTCGTTAGTACCGTTGATTATCAACGACGCCCCCTCGGCAGCACAGGCCAACGCAAAATGTCGGCCCAAACTGCGCGATGACCCGGTAATCACCATACGCTTTCCATCTAATCTCCCCATCGCGCCCTCTCCTTGTTGTATGTGAAACTTCTGTGCCAGCAGACGGCATGCTAGAAACCAACCCGCTTGGTGAAACCGCCATCGACCACAACATTCTCGCCGTTAATCCAATTCGCCGCGTTGCTACAGACGAACACAGCAACATTGGCGACCTCTGCGGCGCGACCCAATCGGCCGCTCGGATGCGCCAGTCGGTCGCGTTCATATAGCTCAAAGTAATTCTCTTTTATTCCCTGCCAAGCCCCTCCTTCAATATAGATTGGACCGGGCGAAATGCTATTGGAGCGTACCCCTTTTTCGCCCCAGTTTTGTGCCAACTGAGCGGCGTGGTTAACTGTGGCCGCCTTGATCGCACCATAACTGGGAGAAACTGACATCGCGTGATGTTCAAATGCCGTAACCGTCGCGACTTGCAGGACCGCAGCTGCTGCAGATTTCTCCAGCCAGGGTAACGCCGCGTCACTCATCGTAACCGCACTCATAAGGTCGACCTCGAAACTGTTGCGCCAGGCTTCTTCGTTCCACTCGACACTGGCCGATGCGCTGGTGTTGTTAACGACAATATCAATGCCGCCCAACTGCATTGCTGCCTGTGCCACCCACTTGCGAACGGCAACATGATCGGCCGCATCCACAGCCGCGCCATAAATGACACCTTTATCGCTCAGTGATTCTTGCGCTGCATCGACCCCCTCCTGACCTCTGGCAAAAAAAGCGACTTGGGCTCCCTCCTCCAAAAACTTCGTCACTATCGCCAGCCCTATACCACGACTGCCGCCTGACAGGATGACTTTCTTGCCTTTTAGCCCAAGCTCCATCTCTCGACCCCTGTTTCCTTCGCTCGTTTTGATCGTATACTGGCTAGAGTAATCAGTAATCTACCAAGGTGAAAGCACTATGAGTATTCCGAGAGTTCTGTACCTGCTGCTCGCTATCATCGGCCTGGTGATGACCTGGTACTACAATCTGCAATTTATTGCGGATTCCGGCGGCAGTTTTGACATCGCCAGCTTTGTTGCCGCCGGCTCCACTAATGCCGCGGCGCAGTCCTTGAGCTGGGATCTGGCCATCGCCTGCATAGCCGGGCTTACCTGGATATTCTTTGAGTCGCGGCGACTGGGCCTGCGCTTTTTCTGGATCTATATTATTCTGACATTCTCCATCGCTTATGCTTTTGCGTTTCCACTTTTCCTGTTTATACGGCAGGGAAAATTGGAATCAATGCAGAATCCCTCCAGTTGAACTCAAGCAAGAGATCCTAAAGATGAACAACTCCAGTAGCCTGGCAGGAAAAACTGCGCTCATAACCGGGGCCGCTCGCTATCGCGGTATAGGCCGCGCGATCGCTTTGCGATTGGCCGATGACGGTGCAGATATCGTCATCTGTGGCCGCCCCCGATCGTCCGACTCACAGCCAGTCCAAGAACAGCAGATGAATTGGCTGGGGGTGGAGTCACTCGCCGAGGAAATCAGGGAAAAAGGCCGCAGGGCCTTCGCGCTTGATTGCGATGTCACCGCTAAAGCGCAAGTTATCGCAATGATTGATTCCATTAAGTCCGAATTCGGGCGCCTGGACATCATTGTCAACAACGCAGGCGTCCCCAGCGACGCAGGATCATCACCCATCTTGGAGACAAAAGAAGATGTCTGGTACGAGACCATGGACGTCAACGTGAACGGTGTTTTTCTGGTTACCAAATATGGTGGCCGATTAATGAGGGACTCGGACAACGGCGGCGCAATAGTGATGATCGCCTCTCTCGCCGGGCGGGTCGGTCTTCAGGACTACGGCGCATACTGTGCCTCCAAATTTGGCGTGATTGGTTTTACCCAGCAACTGGCACTTGAACTAGCCGGCATCGGCATACGGGTAAATTGTGTTAGCCCGGGGTCACACGACACAGACATGATGGACGGTACCATTGCCAGAGCCACACAGAAGTACCAGATGCCGGATGACTCTTACCGGGCGCAACTGGAAGATTTTATTCCCATGGGACGTCAGGGTAACGTGTCAGAACTGGCCTCAGTCGTTTCGTTTATGTGTTCAGCCGACGCCAGCTATGTCACCGGACAGACGATCAACGTCGACGGCGGAGCTCGTTTGGATTGATACAAAAAATAATAGGTAGCACTCGCAGTACGAACATCAATCAGGTCGTTAGCGCATTACTATTAATGGAGTCGGCGCAAAGCAGTGGTAAAGCCAGCATAGCCTTCATGTGTTTGACTTCTAACTAGGTATGCCTTTAGATGAATGGGAGGAAAGCTACTAAACCTTAGAAACCACCAGCCAGAGCCACAACATGGACATCAACTCTTTTATCTCGCTACTAGCATGGAACCCGTATGAGTGAGTCACCTGATTACGAGATCATAGACGATACAGTCTTTGAACTTCGCCCCCATAAGCCCAATTTAACTACGCCGGGTCGAGTATGCCTAAGGAAGAACCGAAACTTCACCAACCGGTACCTGGCACTGGCGGAAGAGTTTAAGCAATGTCGGATGGTGGAGGTTGGTGTTGACCGCGGAGGTAGCACATCATTTTTTACCAAATTGTTTCAGCCAGAGGCACTGCTTGCCATAGAGTTGTCAAAGAAACCCTTACCCGTGCTAACGGAATTTCTTGCGCAGCATGACCCCCAGGGGAAAATCAATCTGCAATTGGGCGTCAATCAGGCTGACCCGGTCCGAGTCCCTGAACTGGTTGATTCAACGTTCGCAGACAACCCTTTGGATATCGTAGTGGACGACGCCAGTCACTTACTGCAACCCACGACCGCGACCTTCGAAATGCTGTTTCCCAGACTGCGGCCCGGCGGGCTCTATATCATTGAAGATTGGTCGTTCAGGCATCTGATAGAGCGTGGTATCACCCACACTATGATGGCAGACTCAAGTGGCGAAGTTGCCGAGAAGCTACAGACGACCGTTCGCAAAGCACAAAGCGCATTCGATACTCCCATGAGTTTTTTGATTTGTCAGCTGGTAATCGCCTCCGGATTACAGATAGACTGGATCACCGACATGCGCGTAACCGACGGGTTTTGCGAACTCCGCCGTGGTGACGCAGATATCCCCGCCGGCACACCCATCTCAAGCTATATTGGTTCTGTAGGCAGCAAAATGTTTGCAGCAAACTCTGTTTAAGCCGCAACAGAAAAACTACCATTCTCAGGGTCAGCGCTGCAAAAATTAAAGGTGGGGCCCACGCGCAACACCACGCTGGGTGCTCGCTCTTTGGCATTTATGCGCTGTGTTTTTTAATCGCTTGCGCTAGCATTTAGCACCAGCGGCTTCAATCTGGCCATTTGCTCCGGCAATGCAAAAGCAACATAGGAACTGCCGCTGGCCTGCCCCAGCTTGCCACCCCCGGCGGCGACCACTAAATATTGTCGTCCATCGACCGCATAGGTTATCGGCGTGGCAAAACCAGCCGCAGGCAGTTTCGACTGCCATAACAACTCGCCAGAGTGCTTGTCATAAGCTCTGATCATTTGATCTGGCGTGGCCGCTATAAACAGCAGGTTACCCGCTGTCACGACT
>PKCY01000044.1 GCA_002862985.1 Haliea sp. | reverse complement strand
CCAACTCAGCTGGTGGAACTTGCCTTGATGGTCGAGCAGGGAGAAATCGCCGATTTTGGGTGTTTCGGCGGCCATACTGGTGGCGCCAGCGAGAGTGCAGGCGAGGAATAGAAAAAAGTAGTTGAATAGTCGCATGGGAAGTGCCTCTCCGAGTGGAGTGCGAAGTATCCAATATTTGTTATTGGTGCCACAAGCCCCTTTTTAGGCTTAAACCGTCATTAGGATGCCACTTGGCTGCTGCCATTCAGAGTGGTTGCCTGCATGGACGTTGCTCTCCGAGGGGATTACAGCGCTTTTCATACTCAATATATGGTATAAAACTCCCTCGGCCAATCTTCGAAACCGCTATGCAGACACTTATCAATCAATTGCTGGAGAAACGCTATTTTCTGGCCATACTCACCATCATAGTGGGGGGAATGATCAGTTGGGGCGCCCGCTATACCAGCATTGATAGCTCCTTTAATTCTATTTTGAGCGAGGATGACCCCTACCGTGAACAGGTAGATCAGGTTCATAAGGATTTCCCACCCAGTACTTCGGTCATCTTTGCCTTTATCTCTCCTGGTGAGGACGTCTTTAATTTCGACACACTGCACGTCATGGAGGATCTTACCAACCGATTCGACGAAGTGGAGTCGGCGGTCTCAGTGGGTTCGTTGCTTAATCGACGATTAAATGCGGTCGATGCGGATATCCACGATCGTGATTATCTCGTGCCGGAACTGTCGACTCTCACCGATGAAGATATGAGTTCCATCAAGAAGATCGCATTGCAGGATGAGAACCTCACTCAAAGTATGCTCTCGCCCGAGGGTGACATGGCGTTGGCCGTCATCAAATACCGGACAAATACGGAGGACCAGGAAGAGAGATTGAGTATTGCGCAGTCGGTGGTCGATCTTAGAAATTCCCTACGGGAACAATATCCAGATCAGACCATCTATGTTCTCGGTCGCTCGCTTTTTGAATTGGACAGTTATAAAGCCCAAATAAAAGATACACAGTATTTGTTTCCGCTTGTTGGGGGCATTATTGTTTTATTACTATGGTTCTGTCTGCGATCGTTGACCTTTGCTCTGTGTCTATTCGCGGTATCGTTTGTGACCATTGGCCTTACGGTGGGGGTCTACGGTTGGGCGAAAATACCCTTCAACCAAATCTCCAATATGGGACCTCTGGTGGTGTTTATGATTGCCATGGCGGATGGCATTCACCTTGTCTCGGTGTATCTGCAGGGTTTACACAAAGGCCTGGATAAAGAGGAGGCGATGCGGCAGAGTCTGGCGGTTAATATTCAACCGATAACGCTGGCAACCGTGACCACAGGGATGGGGTTTCTAAGCCTGAACTACTGTTCTTCCCCCGGCATTTATGGATTCGGAAACGTGGTGGCTATCGGCGTCTGCTGGGCGTTTCTAGTCACGCTCACGCTCCTGCCCGCACTCACGCTACTGGTGCCCGTTCGAAAAATCCCACAGCCCCTGGGGGTTCGTGGTTTTATCGCAGCGGTCGGTAGCCTCGTTGCGAAACGCCAAAACCCATTGTTCTGGGGGTGTGCGCTGTTGATAGTGACGACACTGGCGCTGCTGCCACTGAATAAAGTGGATTTCAACCGATTCAGCTTTGTTGATAAGAACTCCGATTTTCATCAGGTGATCACGGCGCTCTCTGAGAAAATAGGCAATGATCAAAGCCTTGTTTACAGCATTGGGAGCGATGAATATTACGGGATAACCCAGTTGGCATTTCTGGGCAAAGTGGATGAATTCTCGCGCTGGCTTGAGACCCAGAATGAGGTAAGTTTTGTGACCAGCTACACGGACCTATTGAAAAATCTGAACATGGCTGAGCACGATAACGACAAGCGCTGGGAAATTTTGCCCGAAGACAATCTTCAGATTGTCGATTACCTGGTCACATATCAGCTTGTTCAGGAGATTGAACCTAACCTGGAGCCACTCTTTAATCCCGATTACTCGGCGATTCGGCTGATGGTTGGCACTTCGAATTTGTCTAATATTGAGTTGTTGGGATTAAACGACAAGATTGAGCAATGGATCGAAGCGAATATGCCCTCCAGTTATGAAGTCAAACACGGCGATAACAGCATATTGTTTGCGCGCCTCGACAGGTCCATCTCACTGCAGTTGCTGCAGGGTTTCACCCTGAGCTTTGTGCTTATTACCTTAACCCTGTTGATTGGACTTAAGAGTGTGCGTTACGGATTGTTAAGCATGATTCCTAATCTCTTTCCCGCGACCATCGTTTTTGGTTTTTGGGGCTTATTCGTTGGCGAATTAAGTCCCTATATCTTGATGTTATTTTCAATCAGTATTGGGTTGGTAGTAGATGACTCGGTACATGTTCTTAGTAAATACATCTTTGCTCGTCGTGAAGGTGAGGCGCCGGAGGTTGCTGTGCAATACTCTTTGGAAAAAGCGGGCTCAGCCATCACCATTACTACGCTGTCTCTAGCGCTTGGAACGTTGATACTCGTGGCCTCTAATACTTTCTATTATCAGAACGTAGCGCTGCTGTTGACCCCCATCATCGTGGCAGCTCTACTTTTAGATCTGCTCTTCTTGCCTCCACTATTGGTTAAATTTGATAACTGGTGGGAGAATAAGGCGCAGCGCTCGGAGACTGCGGAGACCTGAGCACTGGCGTTTTTTAGTGTTATTACCGCAGTGGGTCGACCGATGGAAAAGGTGGGCGTGACATATTTTTTATGACGTGAGATTATCCAATCGGGTCGGGAGATTATTCCCGAATACCTCGATGTGTGGGAGAAATCGCTACTTCCGTTGCCCCGTAGGTTCACGGATTTCTCAGGGTGCTGTAACAAAGTGCGAACAAGGGGCGGGAATAAGTCATTTTTGTAATAGCGCACAAGCACGGAGGAAAGGGCGTAACGGAGCTGTTTTTAATCCTTCTGTTCCTGATGTTGCAGCTTGGGATAACTTTTTCTGCGGACGCATCATCCACGCAGTGGTTGCCCGACCATTTCAAGCTTGAAACCGGCACTGTGGTCTCCGCTGGCGGTAGCAATGCTCTTAAGCCTAACAACGCCGGCGTATTGACGTTAACTTTTCCAGTCGCAGGACAGTCCTTAGATAACCAGCATCTGTTGCGTCTTAGCTTTGAGGGCCCCTCGCCACAGCGTTTTCTTATATTCTGGCAAAGTGACACCATCGCTGGAAAGTTATTCCACGTTGAGGTGGCTGCCCCCGCTCCGGGTACCAGCACCCTTGACCTCGCTGAATTTACGGGCTGGGAAGGTAACGCTGAAATTCTGGGAATTGAGTTTCGATTACTTCCCGGTCAACAACTCAAGTTGTCCAATGTCTCGCTATCGAGCCTGTCCCTGTCTGATGTACTAAAAAATTACTGGTATCACTGGGCAGGAAATCGCTACTGGCACAACATAGAGATCAATCGCGTTACAGGCACCGTTGATGCCGACGCTGGCCCCTATCCTGTGCCGTTTTTCGCCGGGCTAACGGCGCTGGCGCTGGCGCTACTGGTTTTTTTTCGGGCTGTGCGCCGGGATAAGGGCGCTTTTAACTGGCAAGTCGCTGGTGGCGTCATTCTTTGCATATGGATTCTCTCCGACTCATTCTGGCAGCTGCGGCTGTGGCGCCAGGCTGGGGTAACCTGGGATACCTTCGGTGGTAAGACTACGCAGGAAAAACTGTTGGTTTCTGCACATGCCAATTTTGTGGGATTTACGCAACAGGCAAAAGATCACATTCAGAATTCGGATGCCCGTATTTTTATCGCCAGTGCCGGCGACTATACCGGTATGGTATCTGCTTACTTCATGGCGCCCTTCAATACCTACTGGCACCGGGGTGGACCCGAGTTGCCTGCAGGTGACTCCCTTGTAAGTGGAGACTACATTCTCGTTGTTGCACCATCGGCCGTGAAGGTTGACCTAGACAGTGGGACACTCCGCTATGCAGGGGAAGTTGGTCTGAAGGTGAGTATTGAGTACGACAGCGCATCAGGCACACTGCTGAAGGTAATGTAGATGTTCACGCTTCAGCTTTTGTTGGCTCTGATACTTACCTGCCTTCCGGTTTGGGTCTGGCTTGAGCGGTTAGTTCCAATGGGGACTACCTGTAGACGCTTACTGATTGGGGGATATACGTTGTTTCTGGGAATGATGTTGGTGACGCTGATTATGCGTTTTCTGAGCGTTATCGGTGTATCGTTCTCGGTTGGGAGTATTGGTGGCGTTGGCGCGTTCGTCTTTTTCGCAGGAGTGCTGGCACCGCGCAGTTGGCGCATGACTGCATTGCCGTCAAAACCTGCACCGGTATTGAATCGTCAGATCGCAGGTATCCATCGTTTGGTATTTGGAATCTGTTTGGCCATGCTGGCAGGCAGAGTGCTGGTGCTGGGTCTGGAAATAGGTACTCGGCCGTTGTTTGCCTGGGATGCCTTGCAACATTGGACCAAGCAGGCGAAGGTGTTCTTCGATCAAGGGAGTACTGCGCCCTATGTAGCGCTGAACGAGTGGCTTGCGATGGGTGGTAAGGGCGTCTATACCAACATGCACCCTGACTATGCCATCACCACGCCCCTACTGCAGACCTGGACCAATGTGGCACTCGGAAGTTGGCATGACAGCCTGATGAGTTTTCCGTGGCTGCTTATTTTTGTCTCATTGGGGTTGGTCTTTTACGCGCAGGCGCGCGTTGCAAAGATTGACAGCACAACCGCCATTGCAGCTACTTACATGGCTTTGTCACTCCCTTACCTCAATGTGCAAGTGGCACTGCCGGGGTATGCCGACCTGCTGGTGGCGCTCAGTTTTCTCGCTGCATTCGCCGCATTTTATAATTGGAGCTGCGATCGCCAAGCCTGGCAAGCTTTACTGTGTATTCTTTGTGCGTTGTGCGGATTGTTAGTAAAGAACGAAGGATTTTATTGGTTTCTGACATTTGGTTCAGGTTGGCTGTTGGCGAGTTTAGGCGTTAAGCGGGGGTTACTGGTCGGTGGCACACTACTACTTGGCCTGTTGCTGGTGCTATGGCTGATGCCGGATACGTGGGTGATTGCAGGGCATAGCCTGCAGGAACTTTCTCTGGGATATCGTCCAGAGGCATGGACAGCGGTCTATGTCAGTTTTTTGAAGCACGATAACTGGCACTTCCTCAGCTACCTGTTCCTCGCTGCCCTTGCGATGTTCATCTGGCACGCGCGTCAGTTGGCACCGATGTTGGCGCCAGTTGCCGCAATTGTGCTGTCAGCGCTGGCACTGTATCTGTGTCTTTACCTATTTACTCGGTATTCTTTTGGTGCCGTGCGCATGACATCACTGAACCGGGTGGCCTTGCAGTTGATGCCGGTTGTGGCTTTCTTCACGCTATTGGTCTATGCCAGCGTTTCTCGCAACAGGGTGCTAGCGCCTGCGCAGCAGAGGTAGAGCAAGCTTTTGAACGCCCCGGCCGATAGGCCGGGACGGCTTCCGTTAGGGCAGTTGAGTGCTGCCCATGAGATCGCGGTCAATTTCGCGGGCTGCTTCCCGGCCTTCATTGATCGCGCGCACGACAAGGTCCTGCCCGCGTCGGCAATCCGCGGCGGCATAGACTTTGGGTACGCTGGTGCGGAAGTTTTCCTTGGTGGCGAGGAAGTTGCCGCGTCCGTCCGTTTCCATCGTCAGGGCTTCATTAATGTAATGCTCAGGCTGTAAAAAACCCATGGACAACATAATGAGGTCGGCCTCCCAGGTTTTTTCGCTTCCTGGAATTTCTTTGATATTTTCGTCGACGTTGATAGTGACAATGCCGGTCAGGTTACCCTCGTCATCTTTGAGAAATTCCTTACTCATAATGGAATAGACGCGTGGGTCGTCGCCAAATTTATCTGCAGCTTCTGCATGCCCGTAGTCAACCCGATAAATTTTCGGCCAAAGCGGCCAGGGGTTATTAGAGGCACGGTCATTCGGTGGTTGTGGCATTAACTCAAAATTAACAAGTGATTCACAGCCGTGGCGCAAAGAGGTGCCAATGCAATCAGTGCCGGTGTCGCCACCTCCGATAACAATCACTTTTTTACCTTTGGCTGAAATATAGTTGCCGTCTTCAAGTCCGGAATCAAGCAAACTCTTGGTGTTGGCGGTCAAAAACTCCATTGCCATGTGAACGCCTTTGGCGTCCCGTCCTGGAATGGGTAGGTCACGCGCAAGTGTTGCGCCTGTAGCGAGCAGTACTGCGTCATTGTTTGCAACAAGCTCGGCCGGATCGACGTTCTTACCGACGTCAGCGTTGACGACAAATTCCACGCCGGCATCACGCATCAACTGCACGCGGCGTTCCACAATTCCTTTGTCGAGTTTCATATTGGGAATGCCATACATCAATAAACCGCCCAACCGGTCAGCACGTTCGTAGACGGTAACACTGTGCCCGGCTGTATTGAGCTGTTCAGCGGCGGCGAGGCCGCAGGGGCCGGAACCAATTATGGCGAGTTTCTTGCCTGTGCTTTGCGCTGTTGATTTTGGGGTAACCCAGCCCTCATCGAAGCCGCGATCGATGATGGCGCACTCAATATTCTTAATGGTGACCGCCGGACTGGTGATGCCAAGTACACAAGCACCTTCGCATGGTGCCGGGCAGACACGGCCGGTAAATTCCGGGAAATTGTTAGTCGTATGCAATCGATCCAGAGCTTCTTTCCAACGGCCGTTGTAAACGAGGTCATTCCACTCGGGGATAAGATTGTAAACGGGGCAGCCACTGTTGGATTGACAGAAGGGTACACCGCAGTCCATACAACGGGCACCCTGAGTCTGTAGGTGCGACTCATTATGCTCGGTATAAATCTCATCGAAATCAATCATGCGAACCGCTGGATCGCGATAGGGCTCGGTTTCTCGATCGTACTCTTTAAATCCGGTAGGTTTTCCCATGTGATATTTTTCCTAGGAACCGACTGCTGCGGTTACTACGTTTTCTCCTGCCATTTCTTCAAGGACTCGTTTGTAATCAGTCGGCATGACCTTAACGAATCGGGTGAGTTCAGCTTTCCAGTTGTTTAAAATGTGTTCCGCGACGGCAGATCCCGTGTACTTTTGGTGATCGGTGATCAATGCAAGTAACTCATTGATGTCGTCAGTAGACTCAAGTGCTTCGAGCTCAAATGTCTCTGTATTGCACATCCCTTCGAAGTCGCTGTCCCTATCCCAGACGTAAGCAATACCGCCACTCATACCGGCACCGAAATTTCTGCCCGTTTTTCCCAGAACCACCACGCGCCCACCCGTCATGTACTCACAACCGTGATCGCCAATGCCCTCTACGACTGCGCTTGCACCGCTGTTGCGGACGCAGAAGCGTTCTGCTGCAATACCGCGGAAATAGGATTCACCTGAGGTTGCACCGTACATGACAACGTTGCCAATAAGGACATTATCCTCGGCCTTGAACGTGCTGGAAGTCGGTGGGTACACGACTATCCGGCCACCGGACTGACCTTTGCCTACGTAGTCGTTGGCGTCGCCTTCAACCTCCAGAGTAATGCCTTTGGCTAACCAGGCACCGAGACTTTGCCCGGCAGAACCGTTGAGTTTGATGTGGATCGTGTCATCGGGTAGCAGCTTGCCCTCGGTCGCTTTGGCGACTTCATGAGACAGCATGGTGCCCACGACGCGATTGATGTTAATGATCTCGTGCTCGATATAAACCTTGTCACCACGTGTTAGTGCCGGTTGTGCGCGCTCGATGAGAATATTATCAAGTGCCTTGTCCAGTCCGTGATCCTGTTCGATGGTTTGATAGACCTCAGTGCTTTCGTACACGATTTCTGCAGGTGTCAGGATACTGCTGAAATCGAGTCCATTCGCTTTCCAGTGGTTAATCGCCCTGCTGGTTTCGAGTAGGTCAGCGCGACCGATCATTTCATTGACAGTGCGCACACCCAGACTTGCCATGATCAGGCGCAGTTCCTGCGCAACCATGAAGAAGTAGTTGACCACATGATCAGGACTACCGGAAAACTTTTTGCGCAGCTCAGGATCCTGTGTGGCGATACCCACCGGACAGGTGTTCAGGTGACACTTGCGCATCATAATACAACCCAATGTTACCAATGGCGCGGTAGCGAAGCCTATTTCTTCTGCGCCAAGTAATAGCGCCATCGCAACGTCGCGGCCTGTCTTGATCTGTCCGTCGGTTTGCAGCACTACGCGCGAGCGCAAGTTGTTTTTCACCAGGGTTTGGTGGGTTTCTGCAATGCCAAGCTCCCAGGGCAGTCCCGCGTGCTTGATAGACGTCAGCGGTGACGCACCGGTTCCGCCATCATGCCCGGCAATTACAAGATGATCCGTTTTCGCCTTGGTAACGCCAGCGGCAATAGTGCCCACGCCAATCTCGGAACCCAGCTTGACGCTGATTCTCGCGTCTGGATTGGCGTTTTTTAAATCATGAATGAGCTGGGCAATGTCCTCGATGGAATAAACATCGTGGTGTGGTGGAGGACTGATGAGGCCAACTCCAGGAGTAGAGTGCCTTATGCTGGCAATAATTTGATCGACTTTTTTGCCGGGTAGTTCGCCCCCTTCACCGGGCTTTGCACCTTGAACAATTTTAATCTGCAGCTCGTCGGCGTTCGCCAGATACCAGATAGTCACTCCAAAGCGACCCGATGCAACCTGCTTGATGGCAGAGCGCTTCGAATCACCGTTGGCCATAGGTGTAAAACGGCCAACGTCTTCGCCGCCTTCACCCGTATTCGACTTTCCGCCCAGACGATTCATCGCAATGGCCAGTGTTTCGTGGCTTTCTGTAGAGATGGAGCCGTAGCTCATAGCGCCCGTGCAGAATCGCTTGACGATTTCGGATGCGGCTTCCACTTCGCCGATATCACAGGGCTCGTTGACGTCCTTGAACTCCATCAACCCTCGGAACGTGGCACGGCGGGTGGACTCTGAATTCGCATGATTGGCGAACTTCCAGTAGGCCTCTTCGTCATTGGTTCTGGTCGCAATCTGTAGATTTGAAATCGTTTCAGGATCCCACATGTGGCTTTCACCGCCACGGCGCCAATGGAAGTCGCCAGGGTTTGGCAGTACGGGAATGAGGTGCTGATCTCGAACCGGGTATCCGATCTCGTGGCGCAACTTCATTTCTTCAAAGAGTACAGAGAAATTGACACCCTGAACTCGACTGGCAGTTCCCGCGAAACATCGATTAATAATCTCATCGGCCAGGCCTACGGCTTCAAATATCTGTGCACCTTTATAGGATTGCAAGGTAGAGATACCCATCTTTGCCATCACCTTGAGCATGCCTTTGCGGACAGCTTTCTTGTAGGCGTTGATGATTGAAGCAGTATTGGGAAACGCATCCTTATCCAGCAAGCCGTCTTGTAGAGCTTGCCAGACCGCTTCGAAAGCCAGATACGGGTTGATCGCGTCGGCACCGTACCCAACAAGCAGGCAGTGATGATGCACTTCCCTGGCTTCACCTGTCTCCAGGATGATGCCAATACGGGTGCGTTCATGCCGGGTCACCAGATGATGGTGCACACCTCCGCAGGCTACCAACGCGCTTAGTGCCATTCTCTCGGCACCGATATTGCGATCTGATAATACAATAAACGAATAGCCATCTTCGATTGCTTGCGATGCTTCTGCACAAATTCGGTCGAGTGCGGCCAGCATCCCATCGGAACCAGTCGACTTCTCAAACGTAATATCGATGGTTTTCGACTTCCAGCCATCGCGGTCGATATTTTTGATATTGCTAAGCTCATCGTTGGAGATTACCGGATGCTGCAGCTCAAGCCTGTGGACATGCTCTGGCGTTGTCTCCAGCAAATTCCCCTCAGGGCCAATAAAGCAAGCCAGTGACATCACGACTTCTTCGCGAATGGAATCGATGGGTGGATTGGTAATCTGTGCAAACAACTGCTTGAAGTAGTCGTAGATAATGCGCGATTTGTCGGACAAACAGGCGAGAGCGCTGTCGTTGCCCATAGATCCGAGAGGGTCACGAGATTCGTTAACCAGAGGCAGTAGCATGAATTGCATAGTTTCGACGGTGTAGCCGAAGGCTTGCATGCGATGTAACAGAGTCTCTGGTTCATAATGCAATTCTGCATGATCGGATGGCAGATCAGAGAGTTCCACTTTGTGCTGCTCCAGCCACTCGCCGTAAGAACGTTTTTTGGCGAACTCCATTTTCAGTTCTTCGTCGGGAACCAGGCGTCCAGCGAAAAAATCGACCAGAAACATTTTTCCTGGCTGCAACCTACCCTTTTCTTTCACGTTGGCAGGATCTACCGGCAATACCCCAACTTCGGAGGCCATGATGACTTTGTCATCGTGGGTAAGGTAATACCTTGAGGGACGGAGGCCATTACGATCCAGCACTGCGCCAATATAATGGCCGTCCGTAAAGACGATGGATGCGGGCCCATCCCATGGTTCCATAAGCGCTGAATGGTATTCGTAAAAATCGCGCTTTACCTGGGGCATATTGACGTCGGACTGCCAGGCTTCAGGAATCATCATCATGATGGATTCCTGTAGCGTCCGGCCTGTCATCAGGAGAAACTCCAGTACATTGTCAAAGGAGCCTGAATCCGAGAACTCCGGTTCTACGATGGGGAAAAGATCCTCGATCCTGTCACCAAACCGCTCGCTTTTAGTAACGCCCTGACGAGCGGTCATCCAGTTCTTGTTACCGCGCAGCGTATTAATTTCGCCGTTATGGCTCATGAAGCGATTCGGTTGTGCTCTGTCCCAAGACGGGAAGGTATTAGTAGAGAACCTGGAGTGAACCATGGCCAGATGACTTTCGTAGTCTTCATCCTCAAGGTCCGGGTAAAACGGAAAGAGCTGAGCTGGGGTGAGCATGCCTTTGTAGACAAGAATCCTCGAATTCAGGCTGCATACATAGACCAAATCCTGGGGATAGCTCTTCTTGGCTGCGCGAATGAACCGCTTTCGCGCCATATAAAGCGTATGGTCGAAACTGTGATCGTCCGCTTTGCCGCCGCCGACGATAACCTGTTCGATAAAGGGCATGGCATCGCGGGCTGCCGGTCCTATATTGGCCTCTTCCGGCTTGATCGGAACTTCGCGGAATCCGAGAAACTCGAGCCCCTCTTCGATGAGTATTGCTTTGAGACTGTCCTTAAGGATACTGCGTTTAGTTTCGTCTTGCGGCAGGAATAGATTGCCGACAGAGTAGGTTCCTACTTCTGGCAGTTTGATACCGAGCTCAGCGGAGGCTTTTTGCATGAACTTGTGGGGAATGGCGGTCATAATGCCGGCGCCATCGCCAGTATTTTCCTCAAATCCGCAGCCACCGCGGTGATCCATCCTGGAATTGATATGGTAGGCATCCGTCAGGATTTCGTGGCTGGGTATGCCTTTGACATGCGCGACAAAACCTACGCCACAAGAATCTTTCTCGAGTGCGGGGTCGTAGAGGCCGTGTTTTGCTGGGAACCCGATTTTGCCGTCGACTCTTTTGTTCATCATGCTTTCAACTCATTTGGTGGTGAGATATCAAACCGCCAGATTGTCTGGCCCAGCAAAAACTATCACTCATGAGGTGGCACGATCGGTAGCTTTTGCTCCTCGATCGGCTACCAGCGGCAAGCGCTATTTGGTGCAGGATTCAGCGGGGCGAAAACAATACCATCAGGCCGCGTAAAGTCAAGGGTTTGGGCTTCTAAACCGCTTAACTCAATTTTATAAGCTATTGTATTTAAAGGCTATTTAGGTTGAAGGGGTTCGAGCTGGATACGCCTGCCAGCGAATTCGAATCGAAACGCCCGCATCTCGGTCATTGCGGGGCTGTTTCCGGCGGCAAAAACTGCGCGTAGATCGATCAGCGGCAGAGAGTTCAATAGCCTGCAATGACATCAGCTTAAGGTGCACTCCACGCACCTGGGATGATAATTGTTTCGATGGAAATTACGCCACGGCCAACCGTAATACACCTTTTTACTTCGACGATAATTTGGCCCTATAGCAGGGCCCGTTTCTCGGTCCGCCGCGTACTTATGGCGTGACGCTACATGCAACGGTCTGCGAGGGGCTGTCCCTTCGCAAATTGGTTGCTGGATTCAAATTAGCGGAATGTATAGCGCACCGGCATGGACTTGAGACCACCGACAAAAATCGCCTGCACCCAATCAGGATCTGCCGCAAGTTCGATGTGTTCAAGTCGTGGAAGCAATTCTTCAAAAAACAGGGCTGTTTCCAGCACCGCCAGATGCTGACCGAGGCACATGTGTCCACCAAAGCCAAAGGCCATTTGATTGCGGTTGTCGCGTTCAATATTGAAAGTATCTGGATCCTCTATAGCATCGCTGTCGCGGTTGGCAGACGGATACCAAAGACATAGGCTATCGCCAGCCTTGATTGTTTTGCCGCGCAGTTCAATATCCTTGGTGGTTGTGCGCATCATATGCCGTACTGGCGACACCCAGCGTATCATCTCCCTCGCTGCCTGCATTGAGAGGCCAGGGTTTTCTCGCAGCTTAAGGAGTTGATCGGGGTGTTCCAGCAGCGCTTTCATGCCGCCACTAATCGTTGCTGAAGTCGTATCGTGGCCTGCCGTTGCCGTAATAATAAAATAGCTGATCTGATCGAGCTGTTCCATGGGTTCGCCGTCGATCAGGGCGTTTGCAAGTACTGATGCCAGGTCGTCAGTGGGGTTTTCTTTTCGATCCTCCACTACCCCTGTGAAGTAGCTGAAAAAATCCATCAGCACTGCAAGGCCATCATCGATGTTAACGCCACGGGACTGGGTCGGGTCCTGACCGCCGAATAACTCCTGGGTGAGTTTGAGCATCATGGCCTCCTCTTCGGGAGCGACGCCGATGATGGACATGATGACGCG
>PKCY01000192.1 GCA_002862985.1 Haliea sp. | reverse complement strand
ACCGAAGGGGCACATCTCGCTGCCAAAGGCATGTTAGTTGATTTAAACAGTTGCATTCGTCCCTATGCCATCGATTCAGTACGCAAAATCTTATTGAAACAAAACGTCGGACATGCCCTGATCGAGATGGACCAGGATATTGCTACCATCGGAAAACAGCCCGACGGCGCGAACTGGCTCATAGGTGTGCGCTTTCCAAAAGGTTCCCATACGGCAATAAGTCGACTAAAGGCCAATAACAAGGGCCTTGCCATGCGCGGGGACTTTGAACAGGCGATGATGCAGAACGATGAGCGCTTTGGCCGCGCACTGAGCCCGGTGGACGGCCAAGCCATACCCGGTTTACTCAGCGTTGCCGTGATAGCAGATAATTGCCTCACTGCCTGCAGTGCCGCCAGTGTGGCACGGCTTAAAACGGAAGCCAGTGGAATTAAGTGGCTGGATAAACTCGGGCTACCGTGGATGGCTGTTGACCGGCGGCTCAGATGTCACGGTCCCTTGTCCAAATAAGTGGGCAGCCTTAGCACCCTTTGAATTGTGGCTTACGCTTTTCTCGTTTGGCTGCGAATCCCTCCTTTAAATCCTGTGACCTCAGGCACGCGCGCGATAGTTCTGCTGCCTTATCAGGGTCAATCGCACCCCTGGCGGCCTGCCTTAATAGGTTCTTCATAGACCGCACTGCCAATGGCGCGAGGCCCGCAATATGCAGAGCAAAGTCATTTACTGTCGCCTCAAGATTGTGTTGCGCAACCACACGATCAAGAAACCCGATGTCGAGCTGAGCCTGGGTATCGAATTCCTCCGAGGCAACGAGTATCCGTTTTGTAACATTCACTCCCAGGCACTCGATGAACCGGGTTATGCCACTGAGCGGATAGCAAAGTCCAATCGCCGCCGCTGGCACTCGCATACGGCTTCCTTGAACACCAATACGAAAGTCACAACTCACCGCAAGCTCGACCCCACCGCCAAACACATTGCCGTTAAGCGCGCAGATGGTGGGAATCTCCAGAGCAGCCAACAGACCAGGAACACGCTGAAAAGCGTCGTCATCCATTTGCCCACTGCCTAGCTCTTGCAATGAAGCACCGGCACAAAACGTTTTCTCACCAACGCCCGTCACTATTAGAACGCGAATCTGCTCATCAGTGGCCACATCAGCCAAGTGATGCACAAGTGCAGTCAATTGTTCGCTGCCCAGAGAATTGTGTCGCTCCGGGTTATTCAACACCAGTCGGCCTACAGGCCCCTGGCAGCTGTAAAGGATAGTTTCTGTCATCTGATGTACGCTGGGGTATGAAGCCGCTAGTGTGGCACAGGCCAGCGGAGCCGGCCACTGCCCGCACAGCACGCTGAACACCATACCAACCAAAACCGGGATACTTAACAGAATGATCAAGCGTTGCACCTGGTGTGGAGATGACCCACTCTATGTTGCCTATCACGATGAGGAATGGGGCGTGCCGGTCTACGACGACCACACACTGTTCGAGTTTCTTATTCTGGAGGGTGCTCAGGCTGGCCTCGCGTGGATTACCATTCTGCGCAAGCGTGAGGGCTACCGGGCATTATTCGACAACTTCGAGGCACAAAAAATTGCCCGCTACAGCGACAAGAAGCTGGAGCAATTACTGCTGGATCCACGCATTATCCGCAATCGTCTCAAGGTATTTGGTGCGCGCAAGAATGCCCGCGCGTTTCTCGAGGTGCAAAAAGAGCGAGGTAGTTTCTCTGACTACATCTGGGACTTTGTGGATGGGGAACCTCTGCAGAATAGGCCCAAATCGATGCACGATGTGCCTTCGTCCAGCCCTGTTTCCGATAAGTTGGCCAAGGACCTGAAAAAGCGCGGCTTTACGTTTGTCGGCTCCACGATCATGTACGCCCACATGCAAGCCACGGGGATGATAAACGACCACACCGTGGATTGCTTTCGCCATCGGGAATGCCAGCAGATGGCCTAGCTCACCCAATACCGCCTCACAGTGGTAGACTGCGCGGTCGCTACCCACAGGGACCTCCTTTTTGTCTGCCACCATTCCAACGAAACCCGTCGCTACCAATCAGCGTGTCTGGCAATTGGCGTGGCCTAATATTATCTCAAACCTACTCTTCACCACCGTGGGTTTTGTCCACATTAAGATTGTAGCTCAACTAGGCACCGCGTCGGTAGCGGCTGTTACCACCGGGCACCGGGTGTTCTTCCTGGTGCAGGCTATTCTCATGGGCGTCTCAGTGGCGGCTACCGCTATGATCGCGCGCAGTTGGGGTGCGCAGCAGATCGAACAGGCGGAGTTGGTCTCGTGGGCCTCTATCGTCATATCTGTGGCGCTCGCCGCAGTGCTCAGTGTGCCCATTCTGATCGCTCCGGAAGCTATTGCAGGATTGTTCGGTCTTGACCAGGAGACCACCGAACTGGCGGCAACCTTCATTTTTTGGGGGGCTCTGTTCAATGTGTTCGCCGCCGTCAACATGATGCTGGGGACAGCACTAAGAGCGACCGGTGATGTCATGACGCCACTTTGGTTTCTCATTTTCAGCTCCACCCTCAACGTACTATTTGCCTATCTCCTGGCGTTTGGAATTGGCCCCCTGCCCCAGCTAGGGGTCGCGGGCGTTTCCCTGGGGGGTAGCGTGGGTGCTTCACTCATTACCGTGGCCTTTGTCATCTTCTGGTGTCGCGGAAATTTTAATCTCAAACCAGCAAAGCGGCTGCTACTGGACTGGGTAACCAGCCGACAGTTGATCACTATTGGCGGTCCTTCCGTGCTGGAGCAGGGCATCGTACAGCTGGCGTTCCTTGCATTTTTTGCCATTTTGGCAAACTACGGGACGGTGGCCTACGCCGCCTACGGTATCGGTATCACACTGGTGGCGTTCTCTATCGTGATCGGCTTTGGTTTTGGCATTGCCACCGCAACCCTGGTCGGGCAGCAATTGGGCGCCGGCGACACTGAGCAAGCCGTGCTGGTAGCAGCGCGCTCTCTCAGAATGTCCCTGGCCGCAATGACCTTTCTGTCGGTGCTGCTGGCCTGGTTCGCAGATGACCTCGCGCGATTCATGATAGCGGATGAAGAAGTGATTCACCTCACTGTCTTCTTTATCTACATGATTGCGCTGGCCCAACCCCTTATGGCGTGCGAATTCACGCTGGGAGGCGCTCTTCGCGGAGCCGGTGATACGCGGTTTCCGCTGATCGCCACCTTCTTCGGCATTATCGTGGGCCGACTGATTCCTGCCCTAATATTCATGTGGCTGGAGTTCTCCGTGTACTGGATTTTTGCGGTGATGATTCTTGACTACGCCATCAAGGCGGCGTTACTCATTCACCGGTTCCGCTCACGCAAGTGGCTGGATATAAAAATTGAGACCGTGGCATAAGTAGCGCGATTACGGCTGACAATTGAGGTCACAACGGTAGACAGCGACAAAAATAATACTTAAAGTTGAAACTATAGAATTATCAGTAGGTCATTGGTCTTTTGACCGGAATCCGTCCCTTATGACAACCGACAGAAACCCAGACCCTGGCGATGCCTCATCGCCCTTCAATCGCACGGTCCAGCACGACGCCAAGCGCGCTGCGATTTTGTCGCAGGCAGCCAAACTGTTTAACCACAAAGGGTCTCGGGCTACTACTTTGCGGGATATCGCTGAAAGCCTGGGCCTGACCAAAACCAGCCTGTACTACTACGTCAAAACCAAAGAAGATCTCATTTACCAATGCTACATGGCGGCCCTGGAACACCACCACACCAACCTCGACGAAGTTGAAAAGAAATATTCCAGTGCGGTAGAGCGCGCTTCCGGCTACTTCCTTTCTCACTTTGACACATGGCTGGCCGCACAGGAGGGCCGCGCATCGCATGTCGCCGTTCTACTGGAAATTGCAGCGCTCAAGGGAACCCACCGCGAGGAAGTTGAAGCACGGTATATCGCCTTGTTTAAGCGACTGCGTGAGTATCTCAAGCAAGGTATGGCCGAGGGCTCATTGAGGCAGGGGGAACCGACATCAACCACCCTGGCCTTACTGGGCTCGGTGGACTGGACATTTTCCTGGCTGCAACATGTACCCCCTGACCAGTTGCAGACGGTAGGCAAAGAGGCTCTGGACATTCTGGCCCACGGCATCTCCAACGGCGCGGCAGCCTATAAGCCGGTCGATATCGGTGATGGCGATAGCGAGACCAGTGCGCTGCAGGGGTTCAATCGCAAAGAACAGAACCGCCTCAAGCAAGAGGCCTTCTTTAAAACAGGAACCTGGTTTTTTAATAAGCAGGGGTTCAATGGCACCTCTCTGGATGAAATCGCTGAACAGCTACATGTTTCCAAAGGCGCGTTCTACTACCACATCAAGAACAAGGAAGACTTGCTGTTCCATTGCTACATCCGCTCACTGGATATCATGGAAGAAATCCACGCGTTGGCAGCGCAGGCGAAGGGTTCAGGGCTGGAAAAAGCAGAACTGACCTGCAGGCGCACCTTCCAGGTCCAAAATTCCGATGAAGGTCCGCTTATTCGGTACAATACGATAACGTCCTTACCCATAGAGCGCCGCCGCCAAATACTGAAGCGCACCGAGGCCGGCAATACGCACTTCGGAGAGTTTCTGAATCAGGGCATTCAGGACGGCAGCGTGCGCCCCATCAATACCTTTGTCGCACAGCATCTGATTGCAGGTGCAGTCAATGCCTCTATGGACATCAAGCTTTGGCGAAAAGTTGATGATATCAACCTCGCAGCCATCGACTATTTTGACGTATTCCTCAACGGCCTGTTACCGCGCAGTCAGGCTTAGATTTCTAATTCTCAGGAGGTTTTTGTGGACACGGATCTGGACAAACTGGTCAAACTTCTTAAAGTGAAGCAGATAGACAAGTATTTGTTTGTAGGCAGAAGCCCAAAACGGCCTGGACGAATTTTTGGCGGGCAGGTGCTCGCCCAGTCACTGAATGCGGCCATCAACACCGTGGATCCGTCGAGGCAAGCTCACTCCATTCACGCCTACTTTTTACGGCCTGGAAACCCCAAGAAGCAGATTATTTTCGAAATAGACCCTATTCGTGACGGCAGGAGCTTTACCACGCGCAGCGTGATAGCCAAGCAGGACGGTGTTCCAATTTTCAACGCCTCGATATCGTTTCAAATCGAAGAGCCCGGCATGTCGCACCAGTTTGATGCGCCGCAGGTAACGCCACCCGAAGAACTTGAGACCGACCGCGACTTCTGGCAGCGGCTGGCCGATGAAAACCCTGGCAAGATTGACGCGCCAACCATGCACCCGATTGAACGCAGACCGGTGAACCGTCGCGACATTATCAGCCCGGAACCCCAGGAGCCCGAACAACAAATCTGGTTTAAGGCCTTGGGAGATTTGGGTGACGATGCTGGAATACACCAGACGGTGCTCGCATTCATGTCAGACTTTGCACTTTTAGGTACGGCGCTTTTGCCGCATCCCTACAATGGCATGAGCGATGGCCTGCAAGCTGCGAGCCTGGATCACACACTATGGTTTCACCGCCCCTTCAGAGCAGACGAGTACTTACTGTATTGTCTGGACAGCCCCAGCGCAGCTGCAGGCCGCGGCTTCAGCCGGGGCAGCTTCTACTCACGCGAGGGCGAACTGGTTGCCTCAACGGCGCAGGAGTCCCTGTTGCGCGTCCGCGAAACCTAATTCACTAACGATTCAATCTGCTCACCCAGAGCAACCAGTTCCAGACGGTCGCCACTCAATCGAAGCCGGGTAATCGAGCCATTTGCCGGCCAGCAGTGTAGCGTCTCAGGACGCTCAAGAACCTGCCCGACTACCGCGTTAATTACCAAAAAATGGGTGAACACAACAGCGGGCTGACGTAGCTCGAGCAGGCGACTCAGCGTTGCAGTTCGCCATGCCTTCAATTCATTACTCTGCTCATGCCAGTACTGCTGCATAAATTGGCGCAACCATCCCTGGCGTTGCTCAAGGGGCACCGGCGAAGGAATTTCACGAAACACATCCTCTTCGCACACCGGTTGATCTAATAATTTCGCGAGAGGCTGCGCGGTTTCGAGCGCACGTTGCAAAGGGCTACTGATCAGCAGGACGTCGGGATCGACATACCGCATGAGCTGCCCCGCCGCTGCTTCGGCCTCCTGCCGTCCCAGCTCACTGAGGCCAGGGTCGGCCGATTCGCCCCAACTGGAGGCAGCTTCCCCATGCCTTACCAGAAATAGCTCCATGCGGTCGCCTCCGTCTAGCGATACGAAATCAGGTTTTCATCCAGCTGCTTACCCAAAACCTGCAAAAATGAGCGATCGTTGTAGTAAGACAGAGAAACTTTAGAGCCGTTGTAAAACAATTGGGTTACTGAGCAGTTAAAGATGGGTTCGTACAATTGGTAGGTCTGCTCACCACTCAGCCCAAGGATCTGCGCGACGAGGGTGGCCACGGTGCCGCCGGACGTGAATATCCCTATAGTCTTTCCACTCCCTTGCTCCTGCATAACATCCCGCAACGCTTGACGAGCGCCGCCGGAGAAATCCGCCCAGCTTTGTATACGCGCATCATCACAGGCAGGCGTTACCCAGTAATTGAACACCGCTTCAATCAGTTTCTGATAGTCTTTGCTGGCCTTCAGGTTGTTTTCAACCAACGCTTGTATTTTGGGATCGCGTTTCACGACTTCTGGCAGAAGATATTTTAGCTGCTCGTCATTTTTTATTTCGTTGAAGCGAGCGTCGATATGATGAGGAACCTCCTGAGGCTGACTGGCAATCGCCAAGCGGGCAGTTTCGCGCTGCCGCGACAGATCGCCGCTGTACACCGCGTCAAACTGAATTCCATAATCACGAAAATATTCCCCCGCAACATGTGCCTGACGACAACCCAACTCAGAAAGCTTGTCGTAATTTTCCGCGCCAAAAGATGCCTGACCATGGCGTATGAGATAAAGGGTCGCCATCAGGCACTCTCCGAAACAAGTTTGGGCTGTCGGTTAAAGCGCAATTCGCGCCGATAGGGGAAGAAGTCTTCTACATGTCCGCTGCGTATTTTGGCCTGCAATCCCTGCCAGTACGATGCATCATAAATTTCACTGTGCAAGGTGTCGAACACCTGTCGCGCGCGCTGGTTTCCTGAGAAAAACAGGCGGAATTCTTCCGGGAAAATGTCATTCGAGGCAACGGTATACCAGGGCTGACTGGCCATCTCCTCTGCCTCTGTGCGCGGTTGGGGAATTATGCGGAAGTTACAATCGGTAAGCGGCATGATTTCGTCATAGTCGTAAAAAACCACCCGACCGTGACGCGTCACACCAAAATTCTTTAGCAGCATATCACCGGGGAAAATATCGGCTGCGGCCAATTGCTTGATCGCATTACCGTACTCATCCATTACATCCTGTACTTGCTCATCCGTTGCATCACGCAAATACAGATTGAGCGGCGTCATACGGCGCTCCACGTACACGTGTTTTATAATGAGTGCCTTGCCATGTTCTTCTATCACGGAGGGCGCCACCTTGCGCAACTCCTCCATTAACTCGTCTGAAAATCGCTCCCGCGCAAACGCCAAGTTAGTAAACTCCTGCGTGTCCGCCATGCGTCCAGCCCGATCCCAGCGTTTCACCAGCGTGTATTTTTGCTTCACTTGCTCACGGGTCATCTCTTTTGGAGGCGTGAACTTATCCTTGATGATTTTGAATACGAAATCATAAGATGGCAGCGTAAATACGCTCATCACCATGCCTTTAATACCCGGAGCGATATCAAATTTGTCATCGGTACTTGTCATATGACGGAAGGCACAGCGGTGGTAGTAGGTCTTGCCGTGCTTGTTGTGACCCATCGCACTGTATATTTCCGAAATCGGTTTGGCCGGCATTAGTTGCTGCAAAAACAAAACCCATTGGGCCGGTATGGTGGCATCCACTAGAAAATATGAGCGAGTGAAACTAAACAGAACGCTGACCTTGTCGGAACCGAACAGAATGGTATCAACGTAGACGCCGCCAGCCTCGTTATGCAGAATGGGGAGCACTATCGGCATAGATTCACCGTTGGCCAAAATACGGCCGACAATATAGGCGCCCTTGTTCCGAAAGAAGTGGTGCGCCAAAATCTGGAATTCCGCGTCAGCGTCATTGAGATCAAAACGCGGCGCGAGATAAGTCTCTATCGCCATCCGGATGTTTTCGATATCTCTGTCCTGATCCTCATACGGAATGGAAAAGGCATAATCGTTGAGGATATTTTCCAGAACCGCACTCAACGATGTATCAACCTTATACGTACGATAAACCTGACTAACATCTACAGGCGGAATATCTCCATGAGGTGAAAATACGAACGCGTACTCATCACGAATCTTGCGATGCTTGAATACCGCACAGTAGACAGAGTTGAAAAATGTCTCAGCGATCTCAAACTTATTGTGTCCTGAGATCAACTCAGCGTAGTTATGTCGCGCCGCGCGCCAGAATTCATGATTATGAAGCTCGTCTCCGGCGATCAGCTCGACATATTCATAGACCTGCTTGACCTTGGCCTTGTATAGGTCTATACGTTGAATCGACGTGTGCCGCAATCCCAACCAATCGGCATTTTCAAAGCGCGTACTGGCCGCCAGGGTAATATTCTGAAATTCCGCAAAGTAGGATTCGAATCCATTGAGTATGGTGCGCACAAAGCGCTCTCGCGTGTCCACGGTGAACTCTCAAACCCTCAAGTAATTCAAATGCTGGAGTCAGGGTAACAGAAATAGCAGCGCAAAATGTGCGGGCTCGAAAGAACCCGCCTTTGGTGCTACAACATTTCTCGCGCAAAGAGCTCGAGAATTTCAGGATTCGCGACACTCAGCAACATGGACCCTACCTCACCACGCTTACCTGCTTCCTTCCAAGGTGCCAACCGCTCAACGATACGACCGTGTGATCCAACCAGCGCTACTTCATCCAGCAAGTCGTTGGGAACAAGTGCTGTAGCTTCGTCTTTTTTCCCTTCGAGATACAGATCCTGAATGCGCGTGGCGACATCACCATAACCAAGTCGCGTGGCGTAGTCGTGGTAGAAGTTCTTACCCTTGGCACCCATGCCACCGATGTAAAGCGCAAGCCAAGGTCGCAGGGCATCAAAAGCCGCGGGCAGGTCGTCGTTGGGTGAAACCATAACAAACGGCGCAATATCAAAATCTTTGAGGCTCTTGCCATTTCCTGCCTTGGCGAACCCTTTCTCCAGGTGCTCACCCAAAATCTCGTATCTGTTGGGGTCCATCCACACCGGGAATACGCCGTCTGCAACTTCACCCGCACAACTAAGACCCGCAGGCGTAATGGATGCGGTATAAATAGGCAGTTCAGGACACCCGTTGAGAATCGATTTCAGCGGCTTGCCCAGACCGGTGGTGCCCTCACCTTTGTTCGGCAATTGGTATACCTTGCCGTCGAATTCCACCGGACCGTCGCGCTCCATAATTTTGCGCATAATCTTTATGTATTCTCTGGTGCGGGTAACCGGCTTGCCATAAGGCACGCCATGCCAGCCCTCAACGACCTGTGGGCCGGATGCACCCAGGCCAGCAATAAATCGTCCGCCAGACAATTGGTGGAGCGACATGGAAGTCATTGCGCACATCGCCGGCGTTCGTGCCGGCATCTGCATAATGGCGGTGCCCACGCGGATTTTCTCGGTCTGCGCCAGCATCCAAGCGGCTGTCGAAACTGCGTCATTGCCATAGGCTTCCGCTGTCCAAACAGAGTCGTAACCCATGGATTCAGCCTGTTTAATCAGCTCCATGGGGATATGAATTTGCTTGCCGGAATAGCCCAACAGAAAGCCCAATTTCATAGATAATCTCCTCTGATGTCAGCTAGGTAGCTGACAGGTAGTGAAAGCACGGTTGCCCAATATCATTTTGACTTTGGGGTATGTTTTTCAATTTCAGGGCACGTACATTAGCGATTCCGAGCTGGCAAAACAAGGATCGTGAATGACAGAATTATTGACCCCGCGGCGCACGGTTTTGGAAGGGCCATTGCGCTGCGCCCCTCTAATGCAACAGCGAATAGAGCTTGCGCTGATATTCCACGGCCAACGGGTCACCTTTACCCAGTGAGGCTATAGTATCGAGCAACATGCGCTTGGTAGCGCCGTCACCGTGATCCAGATCCTTGCGCAAAATAGCGACAAAGTGGTCCATGGCGTCCCGGAATTGCCCGGCATTGGTGTATTGCACGCCCAACTGGTGCTGAATATCCAGGTCGTCCGGGTTGCCTGCCAGCTGTTGTTCCAGCGCTTCTATTTCGGGTGATTTTGCGGCCTCTCGCTTTATCTCCAGCTGCGCCCGAAGCTGATCGTAGGCGGCATCCTGATCCGCCATGCGCACGCCGTCGAGCACGGTTTCCGCTTCCTCTAATCGCAGACTTTCGATCAGGGCATGGGCGTAGGTGATGGTAATTTCGTGAAGTTGGTTGGATTCCTGCCAGGCTTGGCGTAACGGCTGAAGAGCTTCGCTGTACTCTTCGCGCTCCATAGCTTCCAGGCCTTTCTGCACGAGCGCATCCCACGGTTTGGGCAAGTATTTTGCCAGCAGTTCTCGCACGACTGTTTCAGGTTGCGCGCCGGCAAAGCCATCGACGGGCTGACCATCCTTTATTACCATAACGGTCGGCAGGTTGCGGACGCCCAGCTGCTGGGCGATGCCCTGTTGTTCATCGGCATTCACTTTAGCCAGCAGGAAAGCGCCCTGGTATTCGGTGGCAATTTTTTCGAGCATGGGCATGAGGACTTTGCACGGCTCGCACCAGTCGGCCCAGAAATCGACCACTACTGGACGTTTGTGGGATTCTTCGATGAGGAGTGCTGATGCGTTGGTTTCGTCGATGTTGACTATGTAGTCGGTCAATTTGTCCCCCTGTGACTGGTCAATTTAGTTTTTTCGGCAGAATGTAGTTGGTTGATTCGACCTCGCCCGTGAGAACGGGGGCACTATGCGGGACCCTATAATCCCAGAACATCCTGCATGTCATAGAGGCCCGCATCTTTTTTGACTAGCCAACCCGCCGCGCGCACTGCACCTCGCGCAAAAGCCATTCGACTGGATGCCTTGTGCGTAATTTCCACTCGCTCGCCATCCGCGGCGAAGGTGACGGTGTGGTCTCCGACAATATCCCCCGCACGCACGGTGGCAAAACCGATGGTCTCGCGCGCTCTTGCGCCGGTCTGACCTTCTCGGCCATAGACGGCGACTTTGTCCAGATCGCGACCGAGGGCATCGGCTACTACCTGTCCCATACTCAGTGCGGTACCGGAAGGTGCATCGATTTTGTGGCGATGGTGGGCCTCGGACACTTCTATATCAACATCGTCACCCAGCACGCGGGCGGCCATGTCCAGCAACTTGAAACAGAGATTGACGCCGGTACTGAAGTTTGACGCTTTACAAATAGGGTTTTTCACCGCTGCACTGTCGATGTCGCTTTGCTGTTCGGATGTGAAGCCGGTAGTGCCAATGACCATGGCGACATCAGCCTCGCTGCACAGTATGAGATTTGCCATGGTGGCGTCGGGCACTGAAAAGTCGATTAGTACGTCGATGTCTGCGATGACTTCCGCCAGGGAGCCGACCACGGCGATACCGTTTTTACCAAACCCGGACAACTCTCCAGAGTCGGCGCCGCGCAGAGAATTTTCCGGGTGCTCAATGGCAGCGGTGAGCGTCAAGCTGTCGACCTGACTGATCGCCTCGATAAGGGTTCGACCCATGCGACCAGCTGCGCCGGTGATTCCAATTCTTGTGGTCATAGTTTCATATCATCAAAGAAGCTTTTCACTCCCTCAAACCAACTGGTCTGGCGCGGGGATTGACTATTGCCATCACCGCCCAGGCTCTTGCGGAAGTCTTCGAGCAGCGTCTTTTGCTCCTTGTTAAGTTTTACTGGGGTCTCCACTACGGCCCGGCACAACAGGTCGCCCACGCTGCCCCCGCGCACGGGTTTGACGCCCTTGCTACGCAGTCGGAACAATTTTCCGGTCTGGGTTTCGGACGGTATTTTCAGTTTCACGCGGCCATCAAGCGTGGGTACCTCCAACTCGCCACCTAAGGCGGCATCGACAAAGGTAATCGGGACTTCACAATACAGGTTTTTACCGTCCCGTTCGAAAATGGGATGCTGCCTGACAGACATCTGCACGAACAGATCTCCGGGCGGCCCACCTTCGGGCCCGGCTTCGCCCTCTCCCGAGAGTCGAATACGATCACCGGTATCAACGCCCGGAGGCACTTTCACCGACAATGTCTTGGTTTTTTCGACGCGTCCCTGGCCTCGGCATGACACACAGGGATCGGAAATCGTCTTACCGCGCCCGCGACAGGTAGGGCACGCCTGCTGCACCTGAAAGAAACCTTGCTGCATGCGCACCTGACCGGCACCGCCGCAGGTGCCGCACGTGGTGGGTGCACTGCCTTTTTTCGCACCGGAGCCATCACAAGTGTCACAGCTACTCAGGCTGGGCACACGAATTTCTACGGTGTTGCCTTTAACGGCGTTTTCCAGGGATATGTCCAGAGTGTAGCGCAGGTCGGAACCACGCTGCGGGCCGCCTTGGCCGCGGCCACCGCTTCCGCCGAAGATGTCGCCAAACACGTCGCCAAAAATGTCGCTGAAATTGCCACCGCCGCCGAAACCGCCGCCGCCCATACTGGAGTCGACGCCGGCATGACCGTACTGGTCGTAGGCAGCCCGTTTCTGGCTGTCCATGAGGACCTCGTATGCCTCGGAAGCTTCTTTGAATTTGGATTCGGCGTCGGGATCATCGGGATTGCGGTCGGGGTGATACTTCATCGCCTCACGGCGGTACGCCTTCTTGATCTCTTTTTCATTGGCCGTCTGGCTAATACCGAGAATCTCGTAAAAATCACGTTTTGACATAAACTTTTATGGCTTTTTTACAGCACTTCCTGAAATGACTACGCGGGCACTTAAGTCCCGCGTTGTCTGGATCAATGTACGGTATGAGCTCAGCACCCATACCGCCTGCGAAGGGTCCG
>PKCY01000065.1 GCA_002862985.1 Haliea sp. | reverse complement strand
TTCCGGAATTCCGGTGACCACGTGCGGGTCTAGACCCTGTGGCTCCGTGCCATTGCCAAAATGCAAAATACCCGCGCGGTTACCTTGCACCACATTGGACTCACCGCTGCCGCAGGCCGCCAGGGCGAGGCTAGGTATGAGTAGTAAAAGAATTCTTAACGCGCTTAATCGCATGTGGTCGGTTTAATCCAGGGAATTGCAGAAGCGCTGGTGACAGAGTGCCCGCATTATGGCAGTAAAAGCCGACTGACAGAAGGTATTGGGAGGCTCGATGCTAGCTGTATCTGTGAGGATAAGTTGGTCTTAAGTCAAATTGGTTTGGCGTTTCTGGATTGGCATCCTATCCCTGTGCGTTTACTCCTGCTACCAAGTTGGATGTGGAAAGCCCCTGCCGCCAGACGTGGCGGCAACGGCGTGTAATTAGGCGGCAGACTGACTTCGAGTGCCAACTGCGGGCCCCGTATATTGGGCGCGGGGGCGGATTAGGCGGCTGTCGCGCTGGAATTCCAGGAAGTGGGCGATATAGCCGTAGACGCGGGACATGGCGAACATGGCGGTGAAATAATGTGTGGGAATGCCCAGGCTATGAAAGACCGCCCCTTTGTAAAACTCAACATTCGCCCAGATTTCCTTGTCCTTTTTCGCGAACTCGCGCTGGCAGGCTTCTTCTACCGCGACTAGCGTGGCCAACAGATTTTTGCTCTCGTCATCCTGACATAATTCGACCGCCATAGGTTTGAGTACCCTGGCGCGAGGGTCTACTGTGCGGTACTCCCGGTGGCCCATGCCCATAATTTTCACTTTGTTTGCAAGACAGTCGGTAACATAGGCTTCGGCTTTTTCCGGGCTGCCAATCTCCATGGCCATTTCCAGGGCGGCCTGGTCGGCGCCGCCATGCAATTTGCCAAACAGCGCGCCGATGGAGGCGGAAATACAGGATTGGATGGGCGCCAGGCTGCTGGCACAAACGCGTCCGGCAAAGGTGCCGCAGTTAAAGCTGTGCTCCATTTGCAGAATTTGGGCCGCGTCCAGCATGCTTCTCTGTTCGGGGTTAGGCGCGCTGCCGTGGAACATGGTTAGAAAGTTCTCATGAAACAGTTTTCCCGGCACGGGCGCGAGGATGACTTTGCTCTGCCCCAGTCGGTGGTGCGCTGCGATGAGCGCAGAGATCTTGGCTGCGAGAAAGAGGCCTTGTTCTGCGTCGGGACCGATTTCCAGCGTTTCTCCTTCGGGGAGCGTTAACAGCGGAACCAGGCCCTGGAGCATCAACATTGGGTGAAGGTCTCGTGAGACATGTTGCAACAAGTCGATTTCAGAATGAGTGAGACGAGAGTGTTTGCACATGAAGGCCTTGAGCTTGCTCTTTTCCTGTTTATCGGGCCAATCACCAAAGAGAATCATCCACACCACATGTAAAAAGGGCACACCGACCATGTCGTTAATGTCGATGCCGCGGTAGCTCAGCAGGCCAATTTCGCCGTTCACGTCGGAGATCGTGGTGTCTCCTATAATCACGCCGGCTAAGTCTTTTGAATAAATAGGCTGCTCGGTAGACATCTTACTTCCCCCTAAATTGGTAATTTTTCACATTATAGGGCAATACTTTAATTAGTAGAGTTAATTATACTTATCGGCGTATTAGGAGAGCTAATATGCGTTTAGAAAACAGTGAGTTGCGAGCATTTCGTGCAGTGATTGAAGAAGGTGGCTTCAAGCGTGCCGCAGACGCCCTACATATCAGTCAATCGGCGGTCAGCCAGGCCGTTGCGGGTCTGGAGTTCAAGCTTGAGGCCCCTCTGGTACAACGAGGGAAGGAACTCAGGCTCACCGACGTGGGAAGGCGACTATTTGAGTACGCAGTGGATGTCCTGCAAGAGGAACAGCAGACGCTTGAAGATATTGCGCAGCTGAAACAGGGCAAGACCGAGACTTTAAGTTTGGCCCTGAGCGCATCCATAAACCGCTTTGACGCGCCGGAATTAATCAATGCGTACTATCGGGATAATCCCCACACCCGAATGAAAGTGGCAGAGATGCCCTCCCGCAGTATTATCTCTGCGGTACTGTCGGGCAATGTGGAGTTAGGCCTTGGCCCCTTCCAGAAAGACATGGTTGCCTTCGACACCATACCGCTGTACAGAGATTCCCGGCATTTGGTGTTAAGCCCCAAACACGCGCGTTACGAAGACATGATAAATGGTGATCAAAAAGCGCTCAAACTCACGCCTTTGATTGCCTCTGCACTGGATAATCCCGATATGCGTCCGTCCATCCAACGCCTGCGTGATCAGTTCAGTACCGTGTGGGAGGTCAGTAGTCTGTCACTGCGAATTCACATGGTAGAGGAGGGAATGGGCGTTACCTTCATCGATCGAAAACTACTGGAGGAGCACCCCAGTTGTGCCAATTTCCGCATTATGGACGATGTCTCTTTTGGTCGTATCGACAAGGAGGTCGGGCTCTACTATCGTGCAGGCAAAAGCCTGAGTGACAGTGCGAGAAATTTCATCGCTCTTTGCCAGAGCTTCTGGAGCTTGTAGAGTTAGACTCCATTTCGGTGGATCAACGCAATGTCATACACAATGAGGTGAAGCGAGCGTGGTGGTTAGAAAGCGTTCTGGTGTAATACGGAGTCCGGCTGCATGGTGGTAACGCTGCGCAACAATAACATTGAGAAACTCAGTGAATCTGTATTCGATGTACTGATCGTTGGCGGTGGAATTAATGGTGCTGTCTCGGCTGCGTCACTGGCCGCTCGCGGTGTGCGAGTGGCTCTAATCGATCGTGGAGATTTTGCGGGCGGAGTTAGCTCAAACTCATCCAACCTGGCTTGGGGCGGCATCAAATATCTCGAAAGCCATGAGTACCTACTGGTTAATAAACTGTGCGGTTCGCGAAATCGGCTGATGCGAGCTTACCCCTCTACCGTTAAAGAAATACGATTTCTCACCACGATACAGCGCGGCTTTCGGTTTCCGCCGTTTTTTGTGTACTTGGGAAGTGTGCTGTACTGGATGATGGGGCGATTTGTCACACGGGCACCACGCTATCGAAGTGCACGCGGAATTGAAAAAGCAGAGCCCATTATCAACATCGAAACTGCGGCCGGTGGGTTGGAGTATTCTGACTGTTATCTATATGACAATGATGCCCGCTTTGTTTTTAATTTTATTCGCAAAAGCCTCAACTACGGCTGTATTGCGGCGAACTATGTGGAGTCCACCGATGCCCACCGCAGTCAGGACCAATGGATTACCAGCGCCCGAGACGCAATAAGCGGGGAGCGCTTTGAGATTCGATCAAAGGCCTTAATTAATGCCTGCGGTCCCTGGGTAGATTCGGAGAACAATAGGATCGGGGAGGTGACTGAATATCGTCACCTTTTCTCTAAAGGCGTTCATCTGATTGTTGATCGAATTACTGACAACCAACGCGTGCTCACTTTCTTTGCCAGTGACGGCCGATTGTTTTTTCTGATTCCGATGGGGCCGAAAACCTGTATCGGTACGACAGATACTCAGGTTCAATCTCCCGAAGTTGGGGTTACAGATGAAGATCGCGATTTTATTCTAAAAAATGCCAACGCCTTACTGGCTCTTGATCCGCCACTTACCCGCAACAGTATTATCGCTGAGCGGGTTGGCGTACGACCGCTCGCAATTAGTGGCGAGGGCGACGCGGCGGACTGGGTACAGCTGTCCCGCAAACACGTCATTGAAGCGGATGAACACCAGCAACATCTGAGTATCTTCGGTGGCAAACTGACCGACTGCATTAATGTCGGAGACGAGGTTGCGAAGTGGGTGGAACGCTTGGGTGTCGAAGTGCCCAAGCTTACTAACAGATGGTATGGCGAGCCCGGCGAAGATTTGCACAAGGAGTTTATGTTGCAGGCAAGGCTTATAGGACTTGACGCATTAACTGATCCCTCGTCTTCCGAGCCATTATCGGAACGCTTCTGGCGTCGTTATGGAGAAAGTGCTTTTGGCCTGCTTGAAAGCATTCGCGAAAACGAGCATGGTGCCGAATTGCTTATTGAGAATGCAGAGTACACGCGTTGCGAAATCGAGCTGGCGGCACGCCGTGAAATGATCGTAAAGCTGGAGGACTTTATGCGGCGTCGCTCAAAGATCGAACAAGTCGTGCGTCCCGAAGATATTGTAAATGCACCCGGTCTCCTTGAAGCCTGTGAAATCCTGTTCGGAAACGCCGCCCAAGAGCGTCTCCAAGAGTACCGTGATGCGCTTCACGGAAACGTTCAAAGTGTGACGCAGACGCGCTCCTGATTTTGACTGGACTGCACAAAAAATGGTACGTTTGCCGGCGGTAACCTTTGCTAATCTTTTCGAAATGCGCGGATCTCAAACACTATGACAAGCGATAGTAACGCGGATAAATCCGCTACTGTGAATTCCTTGGAAGACCCTGCCAGTCATGCCCAGTTATTCCAGTTTGGCGACGAGTTTGTGCGAGAAAACTCGGACGATCTGGGGGATGGTTGGGAGGACGCCCATCACCATTGTCCCGCGCACTTTGAACCGTTGGGCATTTTTGATAATGGGGTTGTAATCACTAACCCAACTGCGCGACCGGGCGTCTATGACTCTAGGCCGCCGGCGCCTCATCCACTCCCTGATAACCAGATACATCCTGGGATTGGATGCGCCTGGACAGAAACGGGCGCAACCAGAGTCGCGGTCAAAGTAATCTGGAGTGGGAATTTCGGTGTAAAGCAACCGGTACCGGTTTCGCATGTTGAGGCAACTCCACTGCTTTTTGTTAATCCGGAAAGCTCGAGGTTCGGATTTGGTGCGTGGTTTTCCCAGCTCTATGGACGAACGGTTATGTTTGCAGGTTACATCGGGTCACCGCCGGAAGACTTCGATATAGTTGCGATCGCACATAAGCCGGGCCCGCATGTTCCCGGTACCCCGCGTGAGGTGGAGCTCAGAGTCGAAAAGCCGGGCGCAGTTACGGTATGGGTGGATGGCGAGCAAATAAATTTTGATTCCGGTGCGGGACTTTCGCCCATAGAGGTTGATCCCTCGATGATCGGAAGTACGTTGCACGGGTTTGCGGTGGATGCACACCTGGTAGACCCATTGAGTGATATCCCAACACTCAAGGGAGTTGAAGCCATAACAATTATCGAGCTTAAGTAAACGTTATTTCTGTTGCCTTAGCAGCTGTAGTTGGCTTCTGTCTACTTATATCCCGAAGTGTTGTACCCAGCGGCGCCGCAAATGCTTGTCAGCTTACTTTTTAGAACTGTGGTTCGGTACCGTGCACGCCTAGGTAGTGTGAGCTTAGCGTCGGACGTTCTTCCAACACATCGTTGAATTCGTAGAGGCGTTCATAGTTAGTTTCTTTGATCGACCACTTTCCATCTACCTTCAGGTAGCGGTCCCAATACAGGGCGGTGCCGTGGGTTTTTACTTTGTGATTCAGAATCCACATATTGTCCGCCAAGTACCAGATGGCGGTGGCTTCGGTGTCGCTAATCATTTGAATTTCGGGGTGGTGCGCGTTGTGCTGACCCACGGACTCGGTGCTGAAAGATTGAGCGATATTGTTCACATAGTCTTCTCTTCCCTGCACATTCCATTCGTAGTTGCCGCCGACGAAATGCACCGTCACGTCTTTATGAAACAAAGTGGCCAGTTCTTCCAGATTAGCAGTATCGACACAGCGAAAATATGCATGCTTTAACTGCTTGATCGCTTCGATGTCCATTAGACGCTGGATATCACGACGCAACTCTTCGATACCACCAGCGCTGGCCTCCAGCGGTAGGCCGGGTTCGATTCCCATATTTGTTTTGTTTAATACCTGTCGTTCGCTCATGCTGCGTTCCTCTAAAAAAGGGAGATCGACTATTTCTACCATTCTGAGTCGAGTATAGGTTATCGGCTACAAACTGTGACATCTTCACAGTCAGTGCTCTCGTGATTGTACTGACTTTACCTATCCACTAGAATGCGCGACTTTTCCTGTCGTCGCATAACAAGAACACCCTCGCCGATTGGTCCATCTATTTGATCCACTAGCCGGTTCCAATCGAGGTTTAGAAGCGATCTGATGTCGAGTGAGTGTGATGTTTGAGATCCAGCCCAGTAAAGTAGCGAGTGCAAAAAACGATATTTTGTCTGGACTGACAGTGGCCCTGGCTCTGGTGCCAGAGGCGGTAGCTTTCGCTTTCGTGGCCGGCGTTGAGCCGTTGGTAGGCCTTTATGCCGCATTCATGGTCGGTTTAATCACTGCTTGCATTGGTGGTCGACCCGGCATGATATCCGGAGCAACGGGTGCGCTTGCGGTAGTGATGGTTGCATTAGTCGCCGACCATGGTGTGGAGTATCTGTTTGCCACCGTGGTGTTGATGGGAGTCCTGCAAATCACCGCTGGTGCTCTGAAACTTGGAAAATTTATTCGCATGGTGCCGCATCCGGTCATGCTGGGTTTTGTTAATGGCCTCGCCATTGTGATTTTTCTGGCCCAGTTGGGTCAGTTTGGTGTGGCCGGTGAGCCTGGCTGGTTGCAGGGCACTTTCATGCAGGGCTCCATTCTTGATGTTTCCTGGATGGAAGGCAGCCAACTTTATATGTTGCTGGGGCTGGTAGCTCTGACAATGTTCATCATTCATTTTTTACCGCGTTTCACCACCGTGCTGCCCTCGTCATTGGTGGCGATTTTGGTGGTTAGTGGTCTGGTTCTTGGACTCGATCTGGACACGCGTGTGGTAGGTGATGTCGCCTCTATCAAAGGTGGTCTTCCCGGCTTTAGTATTCCCTCAGTGCCGTTCAGCTTTGAAACACTGTTAATTATCTTCCCGTATGCCGTTATTCTCGCGGCTATTGGTCTTATCGAATCGCTGCTGACACTGCGTTTAGTGGATGAAATTACTGAAACACGGGGGCACGGAAACAAAGAGTGTGTCGCACAAGGCATCGCCAACACTGCGACGGGGTTTTTTGGTGGGATGGGTGGCTGTGCGATGATCGGCCAGAGTATGATTAACGTGAACTCGGGCGGGCGGGGGCGACTTTCGGGCATCACGGCAGCCCTGAGCTTGTTGCTCTTTATACTGGTGGCTTCTTCCTTAATAGAACAAATTCCCCTCGCTGCGCTAATAGGCGTGATGTTTATCGTAGTTATCGGCACGTTTGAGTGGAGTAGTTTCCGAGTGCTGGGTAAGGTGCCGCGCAGTGATGCGTTGGTCCTGATATTGGTGTCTGCTGTCACGGTGGCGACCGATCTTGCGATAGCCGTCGTGGTGGGGGTCATTGTTTCGGCCTTGGTATTCGCTTGGGAACATGCAAAACATATTCGAGTGGACGGCCGTGAAGATCATAAGGGCTCGACCGTCTATGCTATCACCGGGCCGTTATTTTTTGGGTCGGTGACATCTTTCCTGGAGCGCTTTGACCCGGCTGAGGACAATGATGACGTTGTTATCGATTTTGCGCGCTCACGAGTGGCAGACCACTCCGGGCTAGAGGCGATAGATACGCTGGCGGAACGTTACCTGAGTGTTGGCAAGACATTGCACCTGGTGCACCTCAGCGAGGAGTGTCGTAAGTTGCTGCGCAATGCTGGCAGCCTGGTAGAGGTCAACGTGATTGAAGACCCCAAGTATTTTGTTGCGGATGATGTATTGGGCTGAGTGTTACAGGATTTCTGTCTAGATAGCTGGTTTAACGAAACTACGCGATTGCTAGAACCTTTAGGCTCCCAAGATCGGCTTGAAACCGTGCCCTTTCTTCAGGGCGTCGCAAGCCAAGGCCGTTATGTGACACCGTATTCCTCCGCCGTTTGATCCAGCGCCTTGCCCAACATATCCACCAGAGCATCAATTTCCTCGCGGCTGCATACCAACGGCGGTGCAGTGATCATGGCGTCGCCGGTTTGCCGCATCATTAAACCACCCTGATTAGCCTGATTACGGCAGTAAATCGCGCCGGCAGCATCAGGCGCCAGCCGCTCTCGCGAGTGCTTGTCCCTGACCAGTTCCACGGCGCCCAGCATTCCCAGCCCGCGCACCTCGCCTACAATACGGTGGCCCTGCAGCGTCTGCAGGCGTTCCTGAAAATAGGGGGCAAGTTCTGTGGCTGTCGATTCGATGATGTTTTTATCTTGTAATACCTGCAGTGTGGCGATGCCCGCTGCGCACCCGACCGGGTGGCCCGAGTAGGTCATACCGTGGGCAAATTCGCCATCCTGGCTGAGCAGTACATCGGCTACCTTGTCACCGACCATCACTCCTCCCAGCGGAAAATATCCATTGGTCACCGCCTTGGCGAACGTCATCAGGTCGGGTTCAAGGTCATAGGTTTGGCAGCCGAACCAGTTTCCTGTGCGGCCAAAACCACAAATTACTTCGTCCATGATTAGCAGAATGTCACGCTCCCGGCAGATGCGCTTGATCTCCGGCCAGTAGGAGTCAGGCGGGATGATGACGCCTCCGGCACCCTGTACTGGCTCTGCAATAAAGGCAGCTACATACTTCTCGCCCAACTCATCGATTTTGTGCTCTAGCTCGCGGGCGATGCGGATGCCAAAGTCATTGGGGTTTTCATCGGCGCCTTCCTCAAACCAGTGGGGTTGATTGATGTGATGAACGTAATTCAGGCCCTGTGTCTGCTTATGCATCGCACTCATTCCGCTCAATGAGGATGAGGCAATGGTCGAGCCGTGATATGCGTTCTTGCGGCTGATAATAAAATGCTTCTCGGGCTTTCCTAAAAGGTCGTAGTAGCGTTGAACCAGGCGTAGATTAGTGTCGTTGGCTTCCGACCCGGAGTTGGTGAAAAATACACGGTTGAACTGGGCTGGCGTGACATCTACCAAGGCGCGGGCAAGTTCTACCGCCGGTTCATTGGAGCAACGAAAAAAGTTATTGTAAAAGGGGAGCTCCTGAAGCTGCAAAAAAATCGCTTCCTTAATCCTGAACTGGCTATAGCCGAGGTTGCAACACCATAAGCCCGACATGCCATCGAGCATTTTGTTACCGTCGCTGTCGTAGATGTACACATGCTCGGCACGGGAGACAATGCGACCTCCTTCCTTACTGTAGTTGCGCAGATTGGTGAAGGGGTGCAGGTGATGCGCCTGGTCGAGCTGACGCAGCCGAGTAGTGTCGGTTTTGGTGTTCATTGAGCAATACTCCCTTTGGGCGATTCAGTGAAGCTGCGCAGCTCTATTGTGATAGTAACGCGACTATAGAAAATTGGGCAGCGATGCTCGATAGTGTGGCATATTGGCATCCTATGAGATTAGTTCTACAGTGGCTCCCTGGCCAAATGTATAGCTGTGTAGGGACGCCCGGAGATTCTGGTGAGTGATAAGAATGACAAGTCCATTCCTTTGGCTGATATTTCTGCCTACGCGAATGTCTTCAGTTTTGTGGGCCTGCCGCTAAGTCGTGATATTGATCCAGCTGATGCGGTGGTGATGGGTATTCCCTACGACCTGGGCACCAGTGGTCGGCCCGGAGCACGCAGTGGTCCCAATGCCATTCGTCAAGCAAGTTCCAATTTGCGCTGGGAGGTGCAACGCTGGCCCTGGGACTTTGTTTTGTCTGATCGTCTGCGGGTAATTGATTACGGCGATATTGAATTCTCCCCTGGCGATAGTGCAGATATGCTGGCGCGCGTAGAAGCTCATGCGGCGCGAATTACTGGAGCGGGTAAAACGCTGATCAGTCTTGGTGGCGATCATTTTGTCTCCCTGGCGTTGTTGCGTGGCCATGCTAAAGCGCATGGTAAGCTGTCCTTGATCCACTTTGATGCCCACACCGACGCCTATGCCGAACACGAACAATACGATCATGGCAGCATGTTTTATCACGCGCCAAAAGAGGAGCTGATCGATCCGGCCCGTTCGATTCAGATTGGTATTCGCACGGACTATGATCGGATAAATCATACCTATGCGATTCTTGATGCGGATCAGGCTAACGAGCAGTCAGTGCAGGACATTGTCCACACCATCCGCGCCCAGGTGGGTGATTCTCCGGCCTATCTGACTTTCGACATAGACTGTCTGGACCCGGCTTTTGCTCCAGGAACAGGAACCCCGGTAATAGGTGGATTAAGCACCGCTAAGGTGCTGCAGATTCTGCGTGGCATAGCGGATATGAATATTGTCGGTTTTGATGTGGTTGAGGTATCGCCCGCCTATGATTCGGCTCAAATCACCGCGCTGGCGGGTGCTTCACTGGCGCTTGAGTTTCTTTATATGAGAGCCAGCCGCAGCTGATCTACCCGCTGGGGAACGAGATTGCTTCTGTTATTTTCATTTGTAATAAAAGGCGCCTGGTGAGGAGGGTCACAGGAATGGTAAAGAAGGACAACTGGCAGAGGCTGAATTGGCAGGACCCTTTCAGTGTGGAGCAACAGCTTACCGATGAACAGCGCCTTGTGCGTGATACAGCACGTCAATATTCGCAGGAGAAGCTGCTGCCGCGTGTGCGGGAGGCGTTTCGAAATGAAGATACCGATCTGGCGATTTACCCCGAGATGGGTGCTTTGGGGCTGCTGGGTTCTACCATTGACGGCTATGGCTGCCCCGGCGTGGATTATATTTCCTACGGCCTTATCGCCCGCGAAGTTGAGCGGGTGGATTCCGGGTACCGCTCCATGATGAGTGTGCAGTCTTCCCTGGTGATGCACCCTATTTATGCCTATGGGACAGAGGAACAGCGAGAGAAGTATTTGCCCAAACTCGCAACCGGAGAATGGATAGGCTGTTTCGGCCTTACCGAGCCAGACCACGGTTCCGATCCGGGTAGTATGGTAACGCGCGCCAGAGCGGTAGAGGGTGGCTACCAGATAAATGGTGCGAAGATGTGGATCACCAACAGTCCGGTCGCCGATGTCTTCGTGGTGTGGGCCAAAACGGACGACGAAAAAATTCGCGGTTTTATTCTGGAGCGCGATATGTCGGGACTGAGCGCACCTAAAATTGAAGGGAAGTTAGCACTGCGCGCATCTGTCACCGGTGAAATTGTGATGCAGGATGTGTTTGTTCCCCAGGAGCAGCTACTGCCCAATGTAGAAGGGCTCAAAGGCCCGTTTGGCTGTTTAAATAAGGCCCGCTACGGTATTTCCTGGGGCGCACTGGGCGCGGCGGAGACCTGTTGGCATACTGCGCGCGACTACACTCTGGAGCGCAGCCAGTTCGGTCGGCCGCTGGCGGCGAATCAGCTAGTGCAGTTAAAGCTCGCTGATATGCAGACAGAGATCAGTCTGGCACTACAAGGTTGCTACCGAGCGGGGCAGATGATGAATACCAACGGGATTGCGCCGGAACTGATCTCGCTCATCAAGCGCAACTCATGTGGCAAAGCCCTTGCCATCGCTCGACAGGCCCGAGATATGCTCGGGGGAAATGGCATCTCCGACGAATACCCGGTCATGCGGCACATGATGAACCTGGAAGTTGTCAACACGTATGAAGGTACGCACGACATTCATGCTCTGATTCTCGGTCGAACGCAAACGGATATACCGGCATTTTGAGAATGCCGGTATCTGTTGAGGTTAAGAATCGACGCGCGAATAACTCAAGATAAAGCAGTACCTGAAGGAGGTTTCTCAATGACGTTGCTTCGCGAATATCCAACCACCGACCACTGTATAGGCCCGGTTCACACCCTCAGTGGTGTGCCCGACTGGATCTACGAACTGGATAATCCGTATTTGCACGGTATGTATGCACCCACGCTGAATGAAATACGCCTAGAGAAATTACCGGTGACCGGCGAACTTCCGGCTGATCTTGTAGGCGCGTATTTTCGTAATGGCCCGAACCCACGCTTCAAGCCACTGAACCGTCATCATCCCTTCGACGGGGATGGCATGGTACACGGCGTGTACTTTAAAGACGGCAATGTGAGTTACTGCAACCGCTATGTACAGACCGCCGCATCGCGTGGTGAGATGGCAGAGGGGATTTCGGTTTCGCCTGGCGTTATGGGCCCTTTCGATTACAGTGTCTCTCGCTATGGCATCAAAGATACCTCTAACACCGATGTGTTGTGGTACGCCGGCGATCTAGTGACGCTATGGTATAATGCGGGAGACCCCTGTCGCCTGGACGGCAGAACGCTGGATACCCGGTCGCAGTTTCAGTTGCAGGGCAGGCCAACGTCACGCATGTCGGCTCATTCTAAAGTGGATTGGAATACAGGCGAGCTGCTATTTTTTGATTATGGTGACGAGCCGCCGTATTTGACTTACGGTGTCGCCGACTCCAGTGGCAAGCTACTCCATGAAGTGGCCATCGATCTTCCCGGGCCACGCTTGCCGCACGATATCGGCTTTACCAGTCGTTACGCCATTGTTCATGACCTGCCGCTCTTTCATGATATGAATGTGCTCCGTAAGCACAACTACCGTGTATTGACCTTTCATCGTGATATTCCTGCACGATTCGGCATACTGCCACGCAGAGGGAAAAGCAGTGATGTACGCTGGTTCGAATGCCAGCCCTGTTACATTTTGCACGTTACTAATTGCTGGGAAGAGGGTGACTGGGTGGTTATGGACGGCTGCCGCTCGCTCAACCCAATGCCTGATGTCCAGGCAGGGGAAGGCGAGCTCGCCTCGATGTTGGCCTACATGCGATTGGAGGCAAACGCCTATCGTTGGCGCTTCAACCTAGCAACCGGCGAAGTGCGCGAAGGTGACATCGACGATCTCAATACTGAATTCAATAAGTCCAACCCGATTTTTCACGGCGTCAAAAGTAAGTATGCTTATCATCAGCGAATCCCACTGTTGCATGAGGGTGGCCATACCTTGCGCTTTACCGGCCTGGTGAAGTACAACAATGATACCGGGGAATCTACGCAGTGGGACTACGGCCGTGGTGTGTTTGGCAGTGAGGCGGTGTTTGCGCCCAAACCTGGTGCTGACCGTGACTCTCTCGAGGATGACGGCTATGTCATAACGCTGGTAACCAATAGCAATGATTGGACCTCTCAGTGTCTGGTTTTTGATGCCACTGATATCCCGCAGGGACCGGTTGCCAGTGTGGAATTACCCCAGCGCGTTCCCTTTGGTTTTCA
>PKCY01000263.1 GCA_002862985.1 Haliea sp. | reverse complement strand
TAGGTGATATAGGTCGAGAGCGTAAATGGCCTGCCCAGGAAATCCTTCACCAGCTCTGAGGCGGGTTTGCTCCCCGCCGGCGCCAGTACCCTCTCCCGGTAGGCTTGCGCTATCGCCGGGTTGCGCAGCCCATCGCTGAATCGGCTGAGAAGATCCACCGCAATCGCCTGCGACCACTGGTAGATGTAGTAGTTTGAGGAATAGCCGTTAAGGTGGCCAAAGTTATTGTAAAAATGCGTGCCTTCCGCGTATGGAAAGGGTGAATATTGTGCCTGTAGCTCTATGAGAAGGGGCAACAATTGAAAACTTTCAGGATCGCGGTTGTAGTAGTTTAGCGACAAATTGGCGTAAAAAAGCTGCCCGGCAGTTTTGGCGGCTTCTCCAAAATGCCGCGCCGAGTTCATCCGACCAACCAGCTCCTCAGAAATCGGCTGCCCCTTATCGTTAATGGCAAATTCGCGCAGTGTGTCGTAGTCCCAAGCCCAATCTTCCAGCATTTGTGAGGGCGCTTCGACAAAATCCCGCTCCATAGTCATGCCAGAGATGTCCAGCCAGCGTTGTGTGCCGGAAAACATATTGTGCAGCAGGTGACCAAACTCATGCAGAAACGTTTCTACTTGCCTGTGCTCCATGAGTCCCTCGGGGAAATTCATGGCCATACCCGACATGGGTAGCTGGCCATCTTTGAGGCCCGTACGGAGAGTCCAGTGCGCGGCGTGTCGATACTTGTTTTCGCGCGGGTGCATATCGAGGTAAAAGCGACCGAGAGGCTTTCCTTGTTCACGAATCTCCCAGGCAGTGACATCCGGATGCCAGGTTTCGGTCTGCCAGGGAACGATCTCAACCCCGAACATAGTTTCAGTGAGTTGGAATATGCCTGTCTGAACTTTATCGAATGGGAAGTAAGTGCGTATTTCCCTGGCGTCCAGTGCGAAGACTTCCTGCTGCAGTAGATTGGATAAATAGTCGACCTGCCACGCTTCAACCTGGAGTGCTTTAGGATCGATCTGGCGCAGGCGGGTAAGAAGTACCTCCATATCTCTTGCGGCGGGAGTCTTCACGGCCGCGCCTAACTCTTTGAGGAATGTATCGACGGTCTGTGGTGAAGTCGCCATCAGGCCGTCCATGGCCAGTGCGGCATAGCTGTCATAGTTGAGCAAGATCGCCAGTTCATGGCGTTTGGCGATAAGGGCTTTCAGAATTGAGCTGTTTGCTGGTGTGGCAATACTTTTCGCGGCTACAAACAGCTGGCGGCGAAGGTCATCATTGGTGCCGTATTTAAGTACAGGGAAGTAGTCGGGGTAATCAGTCGAAATACTGACGATGCCTTTTTCATTAGGCGGATGGGCATCGAGATAGTCCTGTGGCAGCCCGGCTAATTGATCTGGTGTGGCATCAATAGTACGTTTGTCGGTGCGAATATTTTTGTCAAACTCATTGCCGAGCTCTGTAATTTCGGCCATCAATGCCCGCACCTTGTCGCGCACTGCCTGATCCTGATCCACGCCCGCTTTCCGGAACTCGATCAGCTTTTTTTCAATCATCAAACGCTCCGGGTCACTGGCGTTTTGTAAGTCGATGGAGGCAACGCGTTGATAAAACCGTGGGGATAATTCAATCGCTGCGCTAAAGTCTGAAATCTGGTTGATACATTCTTCAGCTGCGGCCTGTACTGTCAGGTCGGGGTGAACGGCACTCACATACCAGACTTGCTGAATTGCCTGCAGATTAATACTCATCGCGTCATAGGCACCGTATACTCGCTGCAGTGTGGCTTGTGCCTCGTCCTGCTCGATGGCGGTAAAAGCGATCCTGGCTTCGGCTATTGTTTTATCGCAAAGCGCAGTCAGTTTAGTGGCAGGGAGATTGAAGTCCCAGCCATCTACTGCCGTGGACATCGTGATCTTCGCAGGTTTGAGTGTTTCGGCACCGCTAGTGGTAACCCAAAGTAATCCGGCAAGTACGATTGCTAGCGGGTGAATGTTCAACAGTGTGTCCTCGATGGGTAAGGTGATGTAGCGCCTACGCTGTTGCAGGCGTTCATGAGTGTAGCAAGCCCAGGTCTGGATCAGGCGGAAAACAGTTTAAGCAATAAAAATGGCGCTGCCCACTCTAATATAAGACACAGGCAGCGCGGAAGGGTTCCCGCCTATTTGGCGGGAACGACCTGAGAGTCGCGGGGAACGTCCTCGCGTGAGATGCGAATCACCAGTGGAATCAACACCACTGCGATCAGGGGAGTAAAGATCGCCACTAGCAGCAGCAACATGGTATCCACACCTATGCTATCCAGCGCATAACCCAAGACTGGCCCAGTGACGATAAAAACAGCCCTCACGCCAAGGCTTACCAACGAATTTACCGTGGCGCGGAAATCGCCCGGGACACGCCGGTTTAACCCCTCGTAGAACAGGCTCATGCTGAGCCCCCGGGACAGCTGCACGGCAAAGCCGAAAATCACGCCGATCCAGCCCGCACCCAATGCCATGCCAAGCAGCCCCAGTAACGGCAGGGCTCCAATTAGGCACAATATGCGCGCCGTACCCAGGCGCTGTTCCAATGCACTGGCATAGCGCGCTGCGACACTGACGGTGAGTGCAAAAGCTGCCCAGATGTAGCCATTCCAGCCTATGGGTATACCCTGTAACTCCCAGTATTTTTGGTAGATCCAGAACATATAAACTGCCAGCAGCCCAAATACGGCAATGGCGAAGGCCGTCCACAGCACAACGGGTTTGCCAAACAGCAGCAATTCCAAAATAGTGCGAGCGTTGTTGCGGTGACTGACTTCGTTGGCAGGCCGGGGTACCTCTACCAGTGTAAATGCCAAGATCAGCGGCATCAGTCCGAGAAACGCTTGCACTGCAACCACAGCCTCCAGCGACCACAGCAACAGGATGCTGGCAGCGATCCCGGCGATGCCGGAGGCGGCTGCCTCAATAGAAATCAGGCGGCTGAGAGATTTACCTGGCCCCACACCATGCGGCAGACCACGTTTCTGCAGATACACTTCCGTGTCGTACAGCAGTGCCAGATCGGCGCCTGAAATAAGACTGAAGCCCAGGCCCAGCACGACCTCGTAAATCAGGAACTCGGCAAAGCTATCGGCGCCCAACAGGCAGAGAAAGCCACCCGCATAGAACACAGAGCCAATTACGATTGCGCGGCGTCGGCCCCACATGTCGGCAATGTAGCCTGACGGCACTTCAAACAAAGCGATAGTCAGTGCAAACAGGGCCTGGGTTTGTAGTACCTGATTCATGGACAGGCCATAGCCCTGCAACAGCGGCACGAAGACAGGGTTCACCACCATGAAGCTGTTGAAAAATCCCAGCAGGTAGAGGGTTCGAATATTGTTGTGTAGTGACCTGTTCACTGTTCTGGTCCCTTGTTTTTCCGGGACCCTGAAAAGAGGAGGTGCTTTCTTGTGAGAATAAAAAAAGGCCTCCGAAATCAGGATTCTCGGAGGCCTTTGTTAAAGTGTATTTACTTCAAGTGCTTCCTAAAACCACGCTGTCTGTCCAAAGACAGACCGGCATCACGGCAATCGAGCCGTGGCGCGCGTATTTACTAGTCTGTAGATGGAATAAGGTGGTCATTGTGTTCTCGTAAGTATTGAAAAAGTCGGTATACCCTAAGGCGCGCGGATAATGCGCTTCATCGGCCGCAGGGTCAATCAAAGAATGCAGACTGTGAAAAAGTTCACAGCGAATTCTTCTGCGCGCGAAAAGTTATTGGTGTGAAATCACTTCGCAGTGCTTTTAAGTCAGGTGATGTCGCTACTTGCCGCATCGTGGATTACGCCACACACTCTCAAAAAAAGGTGTCTTGATTGATCTCCATTAGCCCTTATCGACCGCCGCCAGACTTCGCCCAGTCTCGGGCCTCAGTACTGCTCACCCATTTGACGGCGTTATGTATGAGGCGCTTGAAATGCTGGTTAGCCATCGCTTGGGCGTCATCTCCACCCTGCAAATAGACGATAGGGCTGCTACCACAGCGCTTGACCCAGCCCACCAGATTGGAACCCTTGGGGTGAGTCCAGCCACCGCGGGAGTTCATTTCACCTGCAACCGCTTTGGCTGCTGAATAAAAGTTGTCTGGCTCAAATTGATAATCACTGCGTAGCAGGGGTATTACATCGTCTTCGAAAATAGGGCACAGATAGACTTCGTCAGTGATTTCAAAGTGCGCGGGGATACCTTCCGTGACGGGATGCGAGCTAACTTTGCTCACTGTATGCGTCACCTGATGTCGATAGCCTGAATCTGGCCATGACTGACCGCGCAATTGCGCGGGATGATAGTGAAATCGTCCGCCGACAATCTCTGCGTACTCAGGCCATGCGGGCCAGGCCGCGATGGAGTGATGCATAAACACCATGCCAATACCTGCTTCCAGCATAGCGAGATAACTTTCTGTAAACACAGGGTCGGGGCTTAATAGTCGGGGCGCATCGGCAGCAGTAAAATCAACTCCCGGCATGTCATAGCAGACGATAGCATCAAAATCCTGCGCCGCCTGCGGTCCAAGAAAACGTTGTGCCACCGGTTGCTCCGCGTGACAGGCATCGAATTCATCCAGCCCGTCAAAGAGGGTGTGAAAAGCGGCCCTGTCGTAAGGATGCCCCCGGGCAAGGGTCAGTAGGCGTTGCGTAGCGCTGTAGTTGATGATGCTCATAAGGGTGGCTCAAGGGTTCACGGCGACCAGTTGCTTACCCATATTGCTGCCACGAAACAAATCCATCAATGCCTGAGGCAATTGTTCGAAACCTTGCAAGACAGTTTCGCGATGATGCAGCTCGCCACTATCCAGATGTTTGGTCAAGCCTGAGATCGCCTCTGAAAATCGCGATGCGTAATCGAGCACGATGAATCCTTCCATGCGCGCCCGCCTGTAAACGAGATTAAAGTAATTCGCCGGTCCGGCAATTGGTCCGCTCTCGTTGTAGCGGGAAATGCCACCGCACAATACGATGCGCGCCCGGTCTGCAAGATTGTTCAGAGCTACGTCCAGTATCTCTCCGCCCACATTATCAAAGTACACATCCACCCCATCGGGACACAACTGCGCAACACGTGCCGATGTGTCTTCAGATTTATAGTCAATAGCGGCTTCAAAGCCAAGCTCCGACACTAGCCAATTACACTTTTCCTGGCCGCCAGCAATACCAATGACTCGGGCGCCGGCGATACGTGCCAGTTGCCCCGCTACAGAACCGGTAGCGCCGGCGGCACCCGATACAAGCACTGTGTTACCCGGCTGCGGCATGCCGATATCCAGCATACCAAACCATGCGGTGAGCCCCGTTATACCCAGTACATTCAGTGCGGTGGTGGATGGAACTCCCACGGGGATCTTCCGCAGGGGAATGGAGCGATCATCGCTGACAAGATATCGGCGCCAACCGAAGTGCCCGGATACCAAGGTACCCTTGGGATAGTCGGGAAGATCTGACTGTAGAACTATGCCGGCCCCTTGGCCGCGCATGACATCACCGATTTTTATTGGTGCTACATAATCTACCCGGGCTTCCATCCAGCCCTTCATGGCAGGTTCCGCGGTGAGGTATTGGACTTCGACCAGAACCTCTCCCGCTCCCGGAACAGGCATGGGGACATCGACTAACTTAAAATCCGTCGGTTTGATTTCGCCCTGCGGTCTGGCGGCGAGTTGAAATTGTTGGTTATGACTGTTTGCTACCATGGTATTTCTCTCAGACGATAACGATGCCCTTTGGGCGCATGACTCCACAGCTCATTTGCGATTAACGTTATACACAGCCGACGGTATCCATCCAGAGCATGTCAAAGAGGATATCCAATTGCAGGCAGGGCATAACTTGGAAATTTTTACGCGGCTGAGAGTGTTTCTTTTAATGTGAAGACTCCTCTCAATTCAGCTGTGGTCAATCTATTGGGTTGTAGCCACTGCAAGATCTTTGTCCCGCGGTTTCTCACGGTAAACTTTGCGAGACTCATGCTGAATCTGGAACCATTAACGTGTAGCCCCAGTCTTCAAAAGTCTGCTCATGTTGGACAAACACTTCGTTCATGGCAGCGATTGTATCGGCATCGAGACTGGCAATTTTCTTGGCGTTAAAATCGGTAATAGGACGCTCAAGCGTGCCGTCGATAGAATGCACTTCAAAGTTTGCTGCAGGGTCCATGTCGTCCAGGTGGGGTATGAACGCGGCAAGTTGTTGGCAGGCCTTAACCGGATCTTCGACGAGGGATTCGTAAGTCAGAACCAGTGCGTCGTCAAGTTTTCGAACATTGGCCATCTGTGTGCGCAGGCACATCATGGAAAAATTTGCCGCACGTCGTAGCTTCATCTCATTACGTCTTATGAGACCCTCGGCATGAGCGTAGGGATTTCTGACCATGACAACGAACTTGACTGGGTGAAAGTGGTCCAGAATATCATCCACACGAATCAAATTTGGCGGACTTTTTTCCAGTAGTACAGGCTTGTTCGTATCCCAGTAGGTTTCCCACACAGCCTTAATGTCCGGCCAGGGAAGAATCTGTGTGGCATCCCAGGGCTTGCCTCGCATCAAGGTTTTCAGCTCCGGCAGCGATTGGCCTTCTGAGGGAAGTGCTGACACATTGTTGGAAGTCGAGATTAATTTCCATAACAGTGTAGAGCCACTATAGGGTGGGCAGAGAACAAAAAGATAGGATGACATAGAGCTTTTTTGGCGCCACCGTAAAAATTGTAGTGGATTAGCAGTGAGACTGAACACTAGCAGAGCTCGCTCCGTTCTTCCACAGTCGATTCCATTGCGATGGGGTTCACATAGCGGTCTATTTCCGGGCTTGGAAAAAATGGGTAGGCATACTATGGTATTCCTATGATCCAAAGGTGATTGATATGTCTCGTTGGTTTTTTCCCCTACTTATTTTGGCTTCGTTTGGTTGGTGCAGCGTCGCGATGGGCGCGTCCGATAAGCCGAACCTCTTGCTAATTACTGTTGATGATATGAATGCCGACTCTGTAGGCATACTTGGATCCGATGTAGCCGAAATTACGCCCAATATTGACCAACTTGCGCAAGACGGTTTGCGCTTTGAATATGCCCATGTTCAGGTGGCCAACTGCATGCCATCTCGCAATGTTATGTGGTCAGGGCGCTATCCGCACAGTAATAGAGTAGAGGGGTTTTTCCAGAACAGGGCGCCGGACTACCCGGCCCTTGCCGATCTGGCAAAACAAGCGGGCTACTTCACTGCAATTCGCCACAAACTCAAGGATTCGACACCGTATACGCCTTATCCATGGGATCTGGTGCTGGACAATGTGCCCAAGGGTGCCAAGTACGACAAAAAAGATGCAGGGTCCTATGGTATTGCCACTGCCGAGGGGATTCGCAATGCCAAAGCAGCGGGTAAACCTTTTTGTATATTGATCAATATTGCGGATCCTCATAGGCCCTATTTTGGCTTGGATAAAAAAGGTGAGCCTATTGATGATCTTTTTTTTCCTTCGCGCGTCTACACGGCAGAGGAGTTCGCAGTTCCCGGTTACCTTGTAGATGACCCGGTTATCCGCCAGGAATTGGCCCACTACTACTCTTCGGTGCGGCGCGCTGATGATGCAGTGGGACAGGTGCTGCAGGCGCTTGATAAGTCTGGTGAAGCCGACAACACCCTCACCCTTTTCCTTTCAGACCACGGTATGGCTTTTCCTTTTGCGAAAACTCAACTCTATCACCACAGTACGCGCACGCCTCTCATTGTCCGTTGGCCGGGCGTGACGAAAGCCAACGCTATTGATGCACAGCACATGGTGTCTGCCGTCGATATCCTGCCGACCCTACTTGACAGTATTGGTGCCGATACTCCCAAAAGCTTACAGGGGCGCAGCTTTTTGCCCCTACTCAAAGGCGAGTCGCAGCGTGATCGTAACTGGGTGTTTAAGGAGTACAACGAAAATTCCCGTGGTGACCGCAACCCGATGCGGGCGATAGAAAGTCAACGCTTTCTCTATGTCTTCAATCCATGGTCCGATGGACGGCGAACAATGACGTCCGCTACTTCAAGTACCGCTACTCATCAGCGCATGCTGGAGTTGGCCAAGGATAATCCACCGCTGGCCGATCGCATGGATTTTTTGGAACACCGGGTGTTGGAAGAATTCTATGATATCCAGAATGATCCGAACGCTCTGGTCAATTTGATAGCTGACCCCCAATATCAGCCGGAGATAACGCAATTAAGAAATGCACTTGAGGAATCGATGCGCGACACGAACGATCCTATGCTTCCCACGTTTCTCGACCGAAAAAACCCGCAGGCCCTCAAGGACTATATGTTGGTGCAGGACCTTGTAACGCAGTCTCGCCGGACGATGATAAGGGGTTTTAAGAAGCGTAAAAAAACCCGCGACTCCGAGTAATCCAGGTTAACCCGCAGACGCCTCGGGAGAGGGTCGGTACCAGATGGACGATGTATAGGCCCGCTCCTGAATCGTATCCGGTTGATCTGCGGCATGTTCCATCCCCAGTGCAATGGCGTCCAGCAGAGAGTGTCGCGCTGTTGGTATCTGCAAAACCCTGACATAGTAAAACGCAGATAGCTGTGGTTTAAACTCCGGGTCCGTCCAGACGGTAGCCAGTTCCGTCGCGCCAATGCTGTTATCGACTTCGCCGGTTTTCAGGTTCACTGTATTTCCGACGGCGGGCAGTTGTCCATCGGGACCGAATTCCCGTTCATCCGACCAGACAACGTCGAATACTTTTTCGTGGGACTTCCCGTCAGGTCCGAGCCAACCCTTCACAACCTGTATTCGATCAAGATTTGCGCCCTTGGGGTCTTTCGCTGCGAGTACCAGAAAGGACGGTGGCTCTGCCTGCACCAGCTCACCCCCCATAGGAACGCCGCGTTCAGCGGCAAGTGCGTGTAAGTCAGCGCTTTCCAGGTCTGCTTCTGTAAAATCACTGCCGCCATAAAACTGGACTGCGATACGCGGGCCTGTCGTGGCATAGACTTCTCTGCGCTGCAGTGCATCGAGGATGCCTTCGCGGGTATTACTTTCAGCCCAGACTGCGGCCATGCCCGAGGCCGACATTGCCCAGCCGCTGGAGCCTGGGCCTTCCCCGGTGAATCTCCTCTGCTTGTTCGCCGGGATGGAATCGGTCGCCAACTTGCCATGGAAGTTGTCCTCCTCGGCAGAGGAGAGCGCGGTATGCGAATCGGTTGATCCGATCACGCCGAGCATATACGGGTTTTGTCCGAGTTTTGATTCGAGCTCAAGTCCCTGCTTTAACGTCTCGCGAACGAAGTCTCCGCGCTGTGGTTGATACTCGGTCCACTTGCGCTGGATGTAATACGGGTATGTCTCAAAATCGGCGAACTCATCGTCAGGTGAAAATTTGGGATGTGTTTCCGAGTCACCTTTGATTTGTGTAATCTCGGCTACGCGCTCCCATTTACTGCGCAGTGCTACATAGTCCTCAGTAAAGGGCTTACCGCGCAGCGATTTATCGGAAAACATGTAGCCTTTGGATATATTGGAGTTGTGCGGGATGGCGGTAAATCGCGCTCCCGTCTCCTTGCTGGTTTTTTCCAGCCAGGCCCACAGGTCTTCCGGAAAGGGGCTATCGTCCAGGCCAAAGGGGTCGTAAAGCTGTGCGGTTGGGGCATCGCTGTCTGAAATAACCACCCGATGCAGATTGGCGCCTGCGGGAATTGAACTCCACTCCCAGCCGATCAGGGCAGTGAATTCACCGGGCTTGTTGTAATAATCAGCGGCGTCGGTAATTTGGCGCCAGGTGTCAAACTCAACTTGCTTGGGCATGGGCAGAATGCCCAGATCACTGTTCTGGAGACCACTGGCCTCAGCATCTTCCAGTGGCGTCAGGTCTGGATCGGGGAGCACTCGAACGAATAGCTCTCTTCCCTCGCCAGTATCGATTGCTTCATTCAACATGTAAGCAGCAACCCACGCCTTAATGGTATCAATGGGACCCAATCCCTGGGTGTCTACTCCGTTGATGTGGATGTTGCGGATTTCTCCCAGAAACTCGGCGTGGTCCGATACCACCAGAAAGTCCAGAGGCGTTCCGATCTGCGTCCGTGACTTGTGGTAAGGGTGAATCACTGGCAAGCCTGTCGCGTAGCGATAAGCGGTGTCCGGATCAGCAGTCAAATTGTTATTGGTGTAGGCATCGGAAGAAAAAGAAGTATGCAGGTGAGTGTCGCCCCAAAGTAATTGCCTATCTTGCGCACTGGCGCCAAATGAGTAGAGGATTAACGCTAATGCAAGGGTGCAGTAGTTATCCATGGGATCTCCACCTGATTATGAACGCTCTTTATAGGGCAAGTAGAGTGCGTGTGCAATGACCGGGGAGGGCGGTGCAGCGGAGAGAGTCGCGCCTCAAGGACGATTGACGATCCGGTCGACGGGCATGCCCCAGACACCAAACCCGCGGGTTCTGGCTATTTTTTCGAGAGTTTGGTATTCGAATGGCGCATCGGGTAGTGCCACGGCCCATCCTTTTTGGAGTAAGTAGGCGCTAAGGTCGTCACCGTCATCGAATTTTGAGGCGTTGACACGACATCGGCCGACAATATTGCGTTTGTTGGTTTCACTCATTACTTCGCAGCGGACAAAGCCACTAATTTTGAAGTCTAGCGCTACTGCCGCTCGCGATCCGCAGGCCGGTGGGATTCTATAAGTCTTACACGTTTGATTGGTCTCGGGGATATGGATGCCATAAAGAGAAACAGTTTTCCCTTTTATTCGCAGGCTACCATCGTTGTTGACTATGGCAGAGCTGGAGATCTCATAGGCAAATACCGGGGCAGCCAAGCATGCTACCCACACCATCGCGAGGCTAGTCAGACGCCCAGGGGTATTAGTAAATCGCATCAGGTGAGTGTAATTGCATATCCACAGAGCGACAAGTGAGCTTACTTTGCTCGGTTATGCCGACAATCTGCTGGTCAATGGCTGTGGATGTCGTATAATTGACATCTGTACATATTAGACAGGCACACAGCAGCGGGACTTCGCTCGCTGTGGCATTTTGGCTCGCCAGGAAGGAGATAGATAATGTCATTGCGTGACAAAATTCAGCAGGCCGCCAAAAGAACTGACGCAGCAACCCTCGTCGGGGCTGTCGCGGCGGTAAAGCGCGGCGATCGGTCCGGTTTCATTCCGATAACGGGTGCGATGATTTGGGCCGGGTATTCCTGTCCCGATGCAATCGAAGCCGTATACGACAATATCGCCACCGCCTGGCTTGGCTCTGGTTCTGCACCGGAAGTTCCCACGGGTTTGGCTGAAGCACCGTTGGAGGACAGTTTTTGGGAGGCGTTCTGGGAGGTTGTTCAAGGACCGCCTGAGGGCTATGACGCTTACACCGTTACTGTTGCGGTAGCCGCACTGGGTGATAAAGTGCATCCCGATTATGAAGCTATTGCCGAGAGCAATGCCCGCAACCATCTCGGCGCTGCCATTGCATTGACCAATCCGATTCCAGGATTTACAGACATGGATGCCCTGGCCCACTGTCCGCAGGGTAGTCTCGGGAAATCCTTGAATAATATGATTGTGGAGAATGGCTACGACCCGGAGGTGCTCGACCGGGAAGGCATCAAGTTGAACGCGAAGCCACACTCTCTGCATTACTTGAATGCTCGCATACTACAAATGCACGATGTGTGGCATTTGGTTGCGGGATACACCACGCATTCCTCGAACGAGATTGCGATCTCTGCATTCCAACTGGCCCAATTTGGTCATAATTATTCTGGGATGTTCCTGGCGTTTGGTATGGCCTTGAGCAGCACCAGTGAGCCCCGGGGTTTCACGGTGTTAATGCAAATAGTCACCGAGGCCTGGCAGCATGGTCGTGAAACCCCCTATATGATGGATATTGAATGGGAGGCTGAATGGAATAACTCACTCGAGTCGATACGCGACAAGTACAATATCCCCACCTATCAAAGTGTGTTTCCACCAGACCTGCTGGAATCTGCCGAGAGCCCGTCTCTGTGGAAGAAATTGACACTGGGATTTCAACTGTTCAGATATAACCTGCAGATACGCCAAAGTAAACTGCGTCCAGCGTTGCAGTAAGGCAGTGGTGCACACAATTGCCTGATCAGCCTAGTCGGCCTCCATTGTCAGCTCAAGCGTCTGGTTTGCAGCGTTTGGGCGAGGGGCAACCTGTTTTTTGCAAAACCTTGATGACTGTTTTTTTCGTGAGTATTTATTGTGGCCTATTCCTCTGGCATCCCGGCGCCATAGCCGAAACCCCTGATCCGAAAATGCTAGTAAAAGCCGCGCTGGAAAAGCTGGATGCGACCTCTCTGGATGATGACTGGTCGTTCACTATGACAGTGACTGAGGGAGAAGAGCTGCGCCTAGTCCACAGCGACCCTGAGCGTGAACAAAGTGTTCGGCGGCAGCTGCTCTCAGTTAATGGTGAGGCACCGGACGAAGACCGTCTGGAAGAGTTCCGTGAGGCGGAAAAAAAGCGCATTGATGATATCGACCCCGATACCGCCGGTTATAGTTACATGGTGAATATTGAAACGTTGCAGGTCTTGGAGCGAGGGGCTGCGCAGGAATCGGCACATGGGGACGCCCATTTGAACTTTTCTTTCACCCCACGGGTAAGAGCGCTGGAGAAGTCCCAGGATTTACTGCGAGGTACATTGCAGTTAAACACTGAGACACAACAAATAGAAAAAATTGCACTGCATAATACCGGAGCACTGTCCCCCGCATTTTCGGTCACCGTAGACACGTATCGACTGGCACTCACGTTTGCGCCGGAGCAAGGCGAGAACCTAATCCACACATTGCAATCTCACGCGGTCGGCAAAGCGGGATTCCTCAAAAGCTTTGACTCGCTGGTGGATATTGCCTTCAGTGACTACAAACGCGCTGCGCCCTGATTACCCGCCTTACCGCCGCGCACCAAGCGTCCTGGTAATGCCCCGGTAGGTTCGCCATCTATAAACGTTTCCACGCCGGATTTCAGTGTATAGCGATAGCCATCCACCCGTTGTACCAGACGCTTGCCACCGGCGGGTAAATCGTAGATTGCTTCGGGTCGACGCAGTTGCAGTGCTTTGAGATCGATAACGTTAACATCGGCCAGATAACCCCCCGCCAGCAGACCGCGATCTTCCATACCATAGGCTCTGGCGGTGTCGTAGCTCAGCTTACGCACCATTAG
>PKCY01000013.1 GCA_002862985.1 Haliea sp. | reverse complement strand
TCGCGTTGGCGTTAGTGAGGGTATTGCCGGTAAATGCTCTAACAACACACTACCCATTCAATGCGCTAGTGACGGAAAAGAATCTACCCGTTTGACCTGCAATGGCCCCGAAGGGAGCTACAGCGGCTCGGACCTGCAAGACTTGATATCCACAGCTTGTGGCTGCTCTGCCAACTCAGATAACGGGCGAAGGGAACAGCTGCGCAACGAAATTGAGGATTCATAGTACTTTTAGCGACTCATAGTTTCGTGTTAAAGGCCTCACAAATTACTCTCGGGATTTTCTAGAAGTGCTATCGTCAAAGACAATGGCCTTGGTATGCAATTTTGAGAAGCACTCATGCAGGTCAGTTTTACTTCACTAAAATCGCGTTCTGCTAACACTGCACTTGGCGCCCACCAGTCGCCCTGCCAGAAGCGATAAAAAAGACTCGAAATGTACTGAACAAACTGGCTAGCTTCCAGGATATAAAGATTGAGAAAGCTGGCTTTTGGGGTCCATTCAGAGGTGGTGGTTCTCCATTGAAACGTCAGCTGCATCTGTGGCACCAAATTCTAAACCCGGTTCGATTAGTAAATGTATACCTACAGGACTATAGTCTTTTCGGTTTAAGCAGCTATGCTAATTATTCTGCGGCGAGCGGCCTGCATTCATGCTTGACGATTTAGCCTGTTCGGCGAAGGCGATGCCCCGCGGCTATTTTTTTGGTAGGTGGTCAGTCGGGGGCCGATCGACGGCCACTCTATGTTGGGAGTGGATTGAGCGATGGTCTCTATAGGGGGCTATACTGCCGTTGAATTATAAAAAATCAGGAATGCCCACATGTTATTTTCCCTTCAGCGTCTGACTTTTTCATGCATTTTTTTGTCGATCACAGCATGCGGCCATGTCGAATACAGTTGCGATCCGCATGGCGACGTTATACCTATTTGCGGGGTGCAGATGCCAGAGGATCTTGCGCCCTTGCCCGACAACGGTGGAATATTAATTAGTGAGTATGGCGACGGAGGGAAAATACCCGGTGCGCTCACCTGGTTTCAGCCTGCTGAGGGTTACGCGTTTACCCGGCTCGTCGATAGCAGCAATATGACAGAAGGAGCAGGTGAAAAAAACTGGGGAGATGCAGACTGCCCACTGCCTGATCAGCTTTCACCCCATGGAATTCATCTTTCACAGCGGGGTGATTCACTCCAGCTACTGGTGGTGAATCACAGCAGCCGGGAGCATATTTTATTTTATGAGGTTCAGTCTTCTGCGGGCAACAAGACTGCGCCAACGCTTTTCTGGCGCGGCTGTGTCGCGCTCCCCGAACATGCGGTAATTAACGACGTCGTTGCCCTGCCGGACGGAGGTTTTGCTGTTACCCATATGTATAACCGCGAGAACCAAACACTGGCGCAAATCAAGTCGTTGCTCGGGCTCAATAACGGCCATGTGTGGCGGTGGAGTCCGGGCTCGGGTATTCGAGTAATGGCCAACACTTCAGCGCGAATGCCGAACGGGATAGAGGTCTCACCCGATGGCAAGACTATTTGGGTAAACAACTACATAGAACAGGAACTGCGACAGTACGATCTTGTGACCGAACAGTTGCTGGCGACAATTAGTGTACCCAATATCGATAATTCAGCCTGGTTAGGTGATGGTCGTTTACTGTTAGCCTCTCATACATCTCCGCTCACGATGGTATCCTGCTTCGGATTGACCAAGGGAAGTTGCGGGTCACCCTATGAGCTGGTAGCCGCAGATACAGAAGCAGGCACCACTGAGGTACTCTTTCGAGCGGAGCAGGGCGGGCCGTTTGGTCCAGCAACTGTCGCTATAGAATATCAGGGAAAACTGTATGCGGGATCTTTCTCTGGTGATCGACTGGCGGAAATTCCCTTACAACACAGATAAGAAAATTAATGACACGCCCCTGAAATCGGTGAATAAAAGAGCGGCCCAAGCCGCCTCTTACTCCTAATTTGAGGCAGTCGCGGCCGGCTCAGCTGGAGCGGGCTGATTAACTTGCTCATCATGGTTAGCGAGTATGGCGCCGAGAATGATGAACATTTCATCGTCACTTGTTATGCCGGGCGTGATTGCACAGGCATCGCACCAGCCGTCCTCGGCGCCCAGCACAGAGTCGCAACTTGCATCGTCATCGACACCATTGCAGGCCGCGCCGATATTGCCAGCGACACAGGCCACCGGTTCACATGGCTTCGCATTGACAGGTCTATCAGAGGCTCTCGTCACTTTGTCCAAATTAATGGAGTCATCCGCATTAAGGCCGTTATTGTAGGTCGCGCAATACTCCAGCACCCGCTCTGCCGGATCGACAGTGTTGAACACTATCGGTGGATCAAAGTGTTTGTTCAAAGGCTCATCGTAGGTGTAAGTTTCGTATAGCTGCTCACCTCCTTTTAGAGAGATTTTAAAGTATTCCCCTCGCTGATGGGTATGGGAGGATAAATAGATCAGCCCGTCGCCCTGGTCCAGCTGATAGTCGCGACAGACGGTCTGGCGCTCAAACGGAGGCGTGCCCGCGGCGGCACTGATATGAGTGCTATAGGTAAAATAGTCCGCGTCAAATCGGCGGTCATCGGTATAAAACAGATTGCGCCAGACATGGTGAGAGGCATCTTCTGTCGTCAGATTGAACACATGTGAATTCCAGTAGAAAACGCCGTAGGTTGGGAAGGTTTCGAAGTAACCATCCTGAGTGAGGTATGACCCCACATTGGATGCTAGCGAGGCAACGGGTCCATTGCCAGGTCCAACTCCAATACAGGCCACGCTTTCTTGCAACTCACTGCGGCACTTGCCTGCTCCACAGGATTGTAAGTCGGTCGGTTCGCAGACACTTCCTGCCCGTTCGCCACCAACACAAGTCCATGAACCTAATGAGGGGTCATGAATATCTTCCGGCGGTATGCCCGCGTACATGAGGACATTGTGATGTGTAAGGGCGTCTTCCCGTATCTCATCCCCTTGCACATAAAAGAACTCGCGATCCGCAGACATATATTGCGGCGGGATGATATCGCGGAAATCTTCGTAAACGGCGAAGCACAATTCCTTCTCGCTTTCTGCCGCTATACCGTGCGGGGGCATGACAAACTGCAGGCCTATGTCTCGTTCAGGCGGCGGCAGGGGTAAAGTATTCACGGGCTCTGCTTCCGGGAGACAAACGCCCAGTAGGCGCTCAATCTCATCTTCTCCGCGACCTATAGTATCCCCTACCGACCCTGTTTCAGGCGCACCTGCCTCGATCCAAAGTCTGATCGCTTTCAGGGCGCCGGCCGATATTGCCGCGGCAGGGCCAGGCATTGGGCTGCCAGAGATATCGTAACTGCCGGGGTAAGTCGCGGCAGACAATTTGTGGAAAAGAAAACTCTTGTCTGGTTCTCGCGGTGAAATCCGCCGCAGGCCTGAAGCAGTGGCAGAAACGCCAACCGTGTTGTCGTAGGCGACGCCAGAGGAAAGGTCAAGCCCGCCAGCCGCGGCAACGCCATGACACTGAGCATTGTTACAGCCTGACTGCTCAATCACGACAGACTCGATAGCATCCCAGGTACTGTCAAAAGAAGCACAGAACTCCAGATCTAACTCCTCGGAAACCAGGGCATCAATGGCATGCAGTGTATAGGTATTCTGGCCGTGATTTGTCAAGTGTATATCGATGGGGTCGCCGGAACTGACTGCAAATGGCAAATCCACTAACTGCTTGATAATGGCTCCCCTGCTGGGTATAGCGATGTTGGTTTCCCAAATAGTATTTCCCGCTATGGTTATTGCTACGTAAGCAGAAGAGGGAGCATTGAAATCGAGATCACTGTGGTTCAGAGAAAGTTCCAGCGTTGTGCCAGCCTCCATATTGAGCAGGCTCTGCTGTGTGAGCGACAGATAGTTGCAGAATTCCGTACGTATTTCCAAAGCGTCATCTTCAACCAGCCAGCCCTTGTCGCGCTTACATTCAATTTGCGCAGGGCGGCGGTCGAGAAAAATATCCCGATTGCGTGGTGTGACGTCCCAAGCTTGAGCGGTGACCAAAGAAATACGCACTGTCTCGCCGCTGGGTGTGTAGGGCTGATCGGTCGACCAGGCAATAAATTTTCGGTATTCTGCTTTTGATAGCTGCGGCGTGCCGGTAGGTGGCATCTTTCCAGATTCGATTGCGAAGTGCATGGCGGACTTGAAGGTGCTGGCTAGCTCGCTTCCCTCCAGCGAAAAGGGCCCCAGCGCACCGGGCCCATCACTATGACAGCCAAGACATTTGCCCTGCATGATAGGCTTAATATCATCAGCGAAGGACAGCATGCGCGAACCTTCGGAGGTGTTGTTGGACGCCGCGCTATTTTCATTCGCTACCGGTGATGCGCCGTTGTTACCCCCACCACCGCATGCTGCAAGTAGGCCCATCACTGTGATTAGGGCCATTGGACAGAGTGCTTGCCGTAAAGAATCCATGAGAGACCTGCTACGTAAATGGCGCGTCAATCGTTGTTTACAGTCTGAGATTGTTAGAGCATCATCTTTATATCAAGGTATTCAGCAGCGGTCTCAGTATACACGGGATGCGCGAAATTAAAGGGCGGATGGCGACTGTCTTAAGGACACCCAATTCTATTGCGAGGTATGCACCCTGCGTAGAGGGTGCTATATAAGAACTGAGACAAAAGCCACATCAGGTAAATAGCCAGTACAAACAGGGTTTTACGAGTATATTGTCTGGGCGGGTCTAGAGCGGCCCGGGGATGTGTCGCATGCTCAGCGACGCGGAACCGAATTTTCCGGGATCAAAACCTAGAACAGGGGTGGCATACCATCGGCATCTTCCACTGGCGGCGGCGGTCTACCCACCAGCATGTCCGCCTCGTCGATCCAGCCGCCCCCCATGGCTTTGTAAATATCAGCCGATGAGTTCAGTGCTGATGCGCGCAACGCCGCCAGTGTCAGTTCGGACGGGAAGAGGGTTTGCTGGGCTTGCAGCACGGTCGAGTAAGGCACATAGCCAGCATCGTATTGCAGTTTGGCCAGCCTTTCGTAATCGGCCAGCGCGGCCACCAGCCGCTCCTGCGCGGCTAGCTGCTCACCTAGTTTCAGGTTGGCTACCAACGCATTGTCGACATCGGCAAACGCGCTCTGCACGGCAAGCTTGTAATTCGCCAACGCCGCTTGCTGCGACGCCTCTGCCTGGGCCACCTGGCCGCTAACAGAACCAAAGGTAAAGATGGGCCCTACAATCTGGCCAGTATAGTTCCAGGCCTTGTTTGAACCTTTGAACAGGTCAGACAGGCTGGGGCTGGTGCTACCGTAGGCCCCGGTCAATGAAATGGTAGGAAAGTACAGGGCCTTGGCCGCGCCGATTTGCGCGTTGGCGGCGATAAGCAGCTGCTCCGCCTGTACCAAATCCGGTCGTCTCTCCAGCAATTCAGAGGGCAGCTCTGATGGAACAGCAGGTGACGACAATTGCGCAATCGGTTTGCCGCGTGGAATGGGGCCAGGATTCCGACCCAGCAGCACTGACAGGATATTCTCCTGCTGGTAGATCTGGGATTCGATCTGTGGAATCTGCGCCGCTGCCACCTCATATTGTGACTGCGTTTGTGCAACCGTCATTTGCGACGTCTGGCCGTACTTGAACTGCAGCTCATAGAGGCGGGCAGATTCCCCGTAAGTAATTAGCGTTCGCTGGTTGATGGCAAGTTGTTTATCCAGCCCGCGCAACGTGATGTAACTGGTAGCAACCGACGACACCAGCGTCAGAATCACACCACGACGCGCCTCCTCCGTGGCAAGCATGTTCGCCTGTGTTGCCTCCGACAAACTTTGAATCCGACCCCACAAATCTAATTCCCAACTGGCAGACAAAAGGGCCTGGTAGGTCTCCCGAGGATTTGGGAAATCAATTGGCGCGCCATTTAGCTCTATGTTGGCGGAACGTACTTTCTCGCCACTGGCTGTATAGCCGACCTGTGGAAACAAGCCGGAGCGCGTCTGGGTAACGATTCCAATCGCCTGCTCGACATTCGCAGCGGCTATCTGGACGTTGTAGTTGTTGGCCAGCGCAGAGGCAATCAGGTCATCCAGAACCGGGTCGCCGTACTGTTCCCACCACACGGTATTGGCAGTCGCTGCAACGGCCTTGGAGTCGTAGCGATACGCGGCTGGTATTTCTAAATCTGGCCTTTGATAGTCGGTATTCAGCGTACAACCACTGAGTACCATCAACACGGCCATCATGCTCAGCGCAGATCGCCTGCGCTTTATATTATGGAGCGGCATATCAGTCACCCTCCTCAGGCAATTTCGAATCGGCGGCAACATCTACGCTATCGTCATTGTCTGGAGGTAAGTTTTTCCCCTTTTTCTTGCGCTCTGCAACATTGTCAAAGAGGTAGAACAGCAAAGGAACGTAAAGCATCGCAAGCGTAGTTTCACCGATCATGCCGCCGATAATGCCGGTACCGATTGAGTGTCGAGCATTCATTCCAGCACCCATCGCCAGTGCCAGCGGCAAGCACCCTGCAGCGAACGCCAGCGATGTCATGATAATGGGGCGCAGTCGCTGTTCGCCGGCCATTATTGTCGCTTCCATTATCGTTTTGCCCTGTTTGCGAAAATCAACAGCGGCGGATACGCGCAGCACCGCGTTCTTGGCGCCGAGTCCAATCAACACCAGTAAGCCAATCTGGAAGTACACATCGTTCTCCAGGCCGCGGAAGGTGATCATCAGCAGTGCGCCGAGAATTCCAAACGGGACTGCGGACATCACGGCCCCTGGCAAGGTCCACGACTCATACTGCGCCGCAAGCACCAGGAACACGATAACGAGGCCAAATCCAAAGGCGATCATGGAGGTGCTACCGGACTGCTTTTCCTCGAACGCGATACCTGACCAGCCGTAGCTGTAGCCATCTGGCAAGGCTTCGGCCGCGACAGCTTCCATCGCGGCAATGGCGTCACCAGAACTATAGCCTTCGGCAGCACTGGCATCGACCTTGGCCGCCGGGAAACCATTGAAATGCGGCAACATATCCGGCCCCGAGACCCACTCGGTGCTGACAACCGCTGACAAGGGAACCATCTTGCCATTATTTGACCGGGTATAGAGGCGCGTGATGTCCTCCGGTGTTTGCCGATATTTAGCGTCAGATTGTAAAATCACCCACCAAACCCGACTGAACTGATTGAACTGGCTGGCACTCACGGAACCAAATTGCGCCTGAATTGCATTGTAGACATCCTCTATTGGTACACTCAATAAGGTGGCTTTGTCACGATCTACATTGACGCGCAGTTGTTGTGAGTCCGCACTGAAGGTGGAATTTACGCGGGTGAGCTCAGGTCGCTCACTCGCTTTCTTGAGGAACTTTTTCGTCACAGCATCCAGCTGCGACGGGCCACCATCTCCGGTATCCTGAATCCAGAATTCAACACCACCGGTGGAGCCAATACCTGGAATCGGTGGCGGCGCTACCGGATAAATAATGGCCTCCTCAATGTGCGCAGTTTCTTTGGCGAGGTTCATCAGTACTGCGCGCGCATTCTCCTTGCGCGCCATCGCGGCCGAGCTGTAGCGCTCCTTGAAATTTGTGAGGGTCACAAAAAACGCCCCGGCGTTGGACTTAAAGCCACTATCGAGCAAGCTGTAACCAGTAATCATAGAGCGCGTATCAACGCCGGGAATTTTTTTCAATACCGCATCCACTTCTTCGGCTACTGCCTGGGTACGCTCGATGCTTGCCGCTTCGGGCATAATAATGGCAGCCATCACATAACCCTGATCCTCATTCGGAACAAAACCAGTGGGTGTGATCGAGAACAAATGAAAAATACTCCAGAGGAAAAACACCATCAAGGCCAGGGCAAGAATCCAGCGTTTGATGATCAGTTCGACTGCGTGACCAAAGCCGCGGGTTGTTGTATCTACCTGGCGGTTGAACCAGGAAAAAAATCCTTTCTTTGCAGGCGGATTGTATTTCAGCAGCAACGCACACATCGATGGCGTGACTGTGAGCGCAAGAAATCCGGAGATGATGACTGACACTACGATTGTTACAGCAAACTGTTTGTAAAGCTGGCCAGTGGTGCCCGGCAAGAAAGCGGCGGGGATGAACACCGAGGCCATTACGAGCATGATGGCTATAAGGGATGTCGATATCTCGTCCATGGACTTAATGGTGGCTTCCTTCGGCTGAAGTTGGTGGTCATGCATATTGCGTTCGACATTCTCAACCACGACAATCGCATCATCCACCACCATGCCGATGGCCAGCACCAGTCCAAAAAGTGTGATCAGGTTGATAGAAAAACCCAGCGCCAGCATGCCCGCAAACGTTGTAATCAACGCTACAACAATGGCCACCATACAGATTATCGTAGTGCGGAAGCTCTGCAGAAAGACGAATACCACCAGCACCACCAGCAAAATCGCCTCAATCAGCGTGCTGATGACCTCTTCGATGGAGAGTTTCACGAAATCGTTGGTGTCCAGTGCAATGACATATTCCAGCTCAGCTGGAAAAGTCGATTTCATCTCTTCCAACGTCTCCCTGACTCCTGCAGATACCTTTAGACCATTGGCGCCCGGCTGCAGGTAAACCGCAATAAACGTTGCCTCGGTACCATTGAATTTTGAATCAACGATGTATTGACGCAGTCCGACTTCGGCGCGAGCCACATCCCCGACCCTCACTATGGCGTTATTATCTGGGTCAGCGCGCAGGATTATATTTTCGTAGTCTTTGGGTTCGATAAAGGGTGCTTGCGTTACTACCGGAAGCGTCAACTGCACGGGTCCCTCGCTCGGCTGCTGACCGATCTGGCCAGCACCGAATAATGCGTTCTGCTTGTTGATCGCGGAGTAGATATCGGTGGTCGTAATCTCCAATGAGGCCATCCGGTCCGGGTCCATCCAGATGCGCATGGCCTGATCGGGCACACCCATAATCGTTGCCTGGCCAGCACCGGGAACCCGCTTAAGTGCATCCAGGATGTAGACGTTAGCGTAGTTGGCGATGTAATCGGAACTGTAGCGATCACCTTTGCTGTAAATGCCGACCAGCATCATAATGGATGAAGATTTCTTCTGTACCGAGACACCTTGCTGCTGAACCGACTCGGGCAACTGTGGCAGTGCCAGGTTCACCCGATTCTGTACCTGTACCTGCGCGATGTCAGGGTCGGTTTCAAGCGCGAAATAGATGGTCATCGTCAATTGGCCAGCCGCCGAACTGGTCGACGTCATGTAAAGCATGTTGTCGATACCGTTGATCTGCGCCTCGATGGGCGCGGCCACGGAGTCGGCCAGCGTTTTTGAGTCGGCTCCGGGGTAGGTTGCGGCGACATTCACCTGAACCGGGGTAATAGTGGGGTACTGTTGCACTGGTAGCACCAGCATGGAGACTGTTCCTGCCAAGCACAAAACAATTGCGACTACACTGGCAAAGATGGGACGTTCGATAAAAAATCGCGAGAACATATAGCTGGCCCTCGCCTATTGACTTGTCGTTGCAGTTGACGCGCTGGTACCCTTGGGTTGCCCTGCATCTGTCACAGTGAGTCCCGCGCCGGGTGCCAGTCGTTGTGCACCATCGACAATGACGCGATCACCAGCGACAAGCCCCTGGTCGATAAACCAGCCTTCACCATGCCAGTCGCCGACAACCACGGGGCGCATCTCTGCCTGCTCCGCGCTATTTACAACCCAGACAAAATGCCCCTGCGCACTTTGCTGCACCGCACGCTGGGGGATGAGAATGGCATTGGGCCGCTCGGACCCAACAATCCGGGCGCGAACATACTGATTGGGTCGCAGGGTCCCGTCGGGGTTGTTGACGACCGCGCGAATCAGAAACGTTCCCGTTTCAGAGTTATAGGAGGGGTCAGTGAAATCGATCTTGCCTTTTTGCGGGAACAAGCTGCCATCGGATAGCTCTATCTCCACTGTAAACTTGCCACCCTCGGGAGGCTTGAGCCGGCCTGCCTTTTCTTCGTTTTGGATGTGGCTCAGCTCATTCTCCGAGAGGCTGAAGTTGATCCACATCGGAGAAAGCACGGAAACGGTGGTCAGTTGGGAGTTCTGGGCATCGACGTAAGTCCCATCGGCCACCGCTGAGAAACTGCTGACGCCATCCACAGGCGACAGGATGGTGGCGTAGGACAAATCGAGCTTTGCTGAGTCTAATTGCGCTTTTGATTCAGCGACGCCAGCACCCGACTGCTCAAACTGGCCGCGCGCATCGTCGAGATCCTTCTGTGACAAGGCATTTAGTTCAACCAGGGGCCTGGTTCGCGCCAGATTTGCGCGCGCCACTTCCAACGCCGCCTCGTTGCGCTGCAGTGCAGCAGCGGCACCATCTACTTGCGCCTGAAAGGGCTTTTTATCCATTTCAAAGAGAACCTGTCCGGTTTTGACTCTCGACCCTTCGGTATAGACGCGCTTTTCCAGAAACCCGGAAACACGGGCCTGAATATTCACTGCCTGAGAGCTCTGCGTTGTGGAGACAAAAACGATAGTAACAGGGACGTTCTTGGGCTTAATAGTCTGCGCGGTCACGGCAATGGGCGGAGGCTTCGCGGCTGGCGCCTCGGAACTACTGCACGACGCAAGGTGGAGCATGGCCGCTCCCGTAAACAGTGAAAATCGCAAGAGTGCAAAAAGTGTCCGGGTATCTCTGAACCGCATATGCCGGCCTCGGTAGTGATAGCATGGTTGATATTTGCTGGTCAGTGTACTCGGTCAAGGGATTGGGTTCCAATCCAACCGCTGGCACTGACAAGTGTCAGTCGTCCGACTATATGGCGCCAATAGTGCCGCCCTAGTATGAGTCGGTTGTTGCGTTAAGCTGTTGTGGAGTCTTTAGCTATCGCGCCGAACCACAAGTACGTCGTAGCTTCCTTTGGAGCCGATAAAGTGGGAGCACAGGCCGCTAACCAGGCTGATCACGATGGCACCAAACACTGCGCTCCAGAAACCCACCACGTTGAACCCATCTACAAACCAGCTAGCGAGGTTTAGCATGCCGGCGTTGAGGAGCAGCAGAAACAGGCCAAGTGTCAGTATGGTGAAGGGGAGGGTGAGCAGAACCAGCACAGGGCGCACAAATGCATTGATCAGACCGAGCGCGATCGCTGCCCAGATGAGGGCCTCGGTGGATGCCGCGCTGACACCAGGGACAAGGTAGGTCGCAAACCAAATGCCCAGTCCAGTGATCACTGTCCGTAATATAATTCCAAACATCTGCCTAAGTTACCATTGCCAACTTGCTGGCGCCACCCAGTAGCGAGTAGGAGTTCACACTTTGGATATCAAAAGCGGATGCGTAAGGAAGATTCACCAATTCTCAGTTCCGGGATAAAGCGCCCGCCGAGACGGATAAAACCCCGCTATTGGATGGCTGGCAGATACTCCGTCTCAATCTCCTCGCCCGCAAAGCCAATAACATCCCCAGCCACAATCTTTCGTCGCTTGCGAGTCTCTACCTCACCATTCACGGTGACCTGGCCATCACCAATAAGTAATTTCGCCTCACCGCCGGTGGTAACCAAACCGTCGAACTTCAGGATCTTATAGAGCTCGGTCGGTTCCTGAGTGAGGGTTACAGTTCGCATGGATGTCCCGGTTGAATCAAGCGAGTCGGTGAAGTGCACACACTTTGTTGCCGGAGGGGTCCCGTAAGTAGGCCAGGTAAATCTTCCCGGCAGCGCCTTCGCGCACCCCTGGTGGCTCTTCGCATGTTACTCCGCCATTGGCGAGTCCCGCTGCGTGCCAGGCCTCTGCGGTGGCGGGGTCTGCTGCGGCAAAACCGATGGTGCTGCCGTTGCCATGGCTGGCGGGTTCACCATCTATGGGCTTGGAGAGCGAGAAGATACCGCTGTCGGTGAAATAGAAACAACGGCCTTTGTCGTCGAAGATTCCGGGGCCGTGGCCCAGTGCACCGAGTGTGGCATCGTAGAAAGTCTTGGATGCCTCAATGTCGTTCGCGCCCAACATGATATGACTGTACATTGCTAGTTTCCCGATCGATATAATTGACGGGGCAACTTACGCTGCCTCTGACTCAGCGTCTTCAACCTCATCTTCTGCAGGCTCCAACTCCGCCAGCTTCGCTTCCAGTTCTTTTACCTTCTGCTCCAGCTCAGCCTTCTCCGTCTTGGTTTTGTTCAGGTTTTTCTGCAGCAAGTCATTCGCTGTGGTTTTCTCAGCCAGTTTCTTCTTGCTTGCATCCAGGTTCTTCTTCATCTTGGCGGGATCAAATTTCTTCAGCTCTTTGACCTCTTCCCGCTCCTGCGCGAGGTCTTTTTGTTGAGCCTTCAGGCGCAACTTCTGGGTGGCGATCTCTTCCTGTAGATTCTCGCTGCGATTGTGCAGCTCGCGATTGCGCTGCTCGAGTTTCTGGTTGGCACCGGCTTTGGTCGAAAGATCAGTAATGGTTTCCAGTTGTGTGGCTATCGTGGCCTGCTGGTCTTCCTTTTCCTTGATCAATTCGGCAATTTCGGCAGATTTAGTGTCCAGTTTTTCCTGGTACTGCCCTTTGAGGTTGTCCTCCAGTTCGATGATTTTTTCCAGTTTGCTTGCTGTCAGCATTCATTCATTCCTGTGTTTAAGTTAATCTTAAGTGGTCGCCCCTTTGGGCTTGTCTTCACACTTATGACTGACCTCCGCTTTCAGTACTGAGAGTCGGATGCTCACTTTTATAGAAAACCTATAAAAATCAATAAGATGGTGGGCCCAGAAGGATTTGAACCTTCGACCTGCCGATTATGAGTCGGATGCTCTAACCAACTGAGCTATGGGCCCCCGTGAAGAGGGGCGCATTATAGATAAGAAAGGCTCGGCAGCACAGACCCAGCACCACTTTTCTTGGGGCTGCTCTCAGGGCTGGTCTCCAGTGTAATTCACCACATCGGCTAATACTTCGTCGTAATTATCCCCGCCCCAATTGAACCAATCGTGGCCAGCGCCCTTATATTCGATGAGCTCACAACGATTATCAACGGCGACCATGCGCATACAGAAGTCCCTGCTGCCGGTAATGGGCACCACCCAGTCCTTATCACCGTGGAGGATGATCGTGGGAGGAAGCCCCGGTATTATGTGGTGCATCGGCGATATCTGCTCGCCCTTGCCTTCAAATAAATGAGCAATGGCGACTTCCTCGTCGTAGGCGGTGTTTAAGGCCGGGTTGAACAAGACTAAAGCTGCAGGAGCGGGGACGGCGTCTCGCTGG
>PKCY01000233.1 GCA_002862985.1 Haliea sp. | reverse complement strand
TCTAGAATCAGTGCCCACAACAAAAAGCATGCTGCAAACAGCACCCACAGTACCGGCCCACCCTGATCAATAAAATCTCTGACCGGATTGAGAATGGCAAGCACGAAATTCACTTTACGCGGTCCTGCTGTTCGGCATTGCGCGCCAGAACGCCGGCGCACTGTTCATCCAAACGCTGGATCATGGAACGCGCAAGATAGGCAATGACACTGTGGCTAAACAGCAACGGAATGGCCACCACCAGACCGAGCACGGTAGTCACCAGCGCTTGGGAGATACCTCCAGCCATCAGCTTTGGATCTCCGGTACCAAACAAACTGATGGCCTGAAACGTGAGGATCATGCCCGTAACCGTTCCTAAAAGACCCAACAGGGGAGAGGTGGCTGCGAGAAGTTTGATGACCCCATTCCCACGCTCCAATGCCGGCATTTCTGCCAGCACCGCCTCATCCAATTTCAACTGCAGTAGCTCCTCTTCGTTGAGGTCGATATCCTCGACCGACAACAACACCCGGCCCAGTGGGTTAGAGCTGTTCGGGCTCTGAAGATGTTCCAACTGGGCCCTGATGCGAAAATACACCAGGCTCAAATAGACACCCCTCCAAACGGCCATTAGCATACCCAACAAACCAAGCGCAATAATGATTAAGGCGATCATACCGCCCTGATCAACACGCTCCCGCAAACCGGGCGTGTAGCTGAGCATGCCCAGCAGACTCCCGCGGGAGGGATCCACGGAAATCGTGGATACGACCCCCGACTGTTCAGCAAACTCTTTGGCCGCGTCTCGATACCTTCCCGCTGGCTGTCGACTCAGCACCAGTAACTCGCCGGTCTCCGGCACGAAGCGCAAGAAATCGCCTTCACTAAACGCTGAAAACGGACCTATGCGCAATACAGCCCGTTGAGTAACGGTGCCATCTACTCGAACAACCGGTGCTTCGAACCGTTCGATCCGACTGGACTCAGTCATTTCTTCTTGCACTAACAACCACAGTGACTGGATAGCCTCAATGCCAGGCTGCGAAGTAGTCGCTGCCAGTGAACGCAATTCATCGGCACGATCGGGCATTTGTGCACTGATCATCGAGTCTTGCAACACGGCGGAAAAGTCCCCGGCAAACTCTCGAAAGGTACTGGAAAAATCACCCATATCGCCTACGACCTCCTGCAGTTGTTCCTGCAGTCGCTGAATTTCCTGACCGTTGGCTTCTGTCACTGCCAGCAAGGGTTGATTTTCTTGTTTACCCTTTTCGAAGTCGCGCTGTGCCTGCGCCAGCAATGCCCGTTGTTCATTTCGCTCGCGCAAGAAGCGTTCCTCACGCTCGACGTTACGCAGCCGCTGCTGCTGCTGCTTCTCCCGCACGGACTGGAGCAACTGATCAAGATTGGTTATCTGCTGATCCGGCTCCCCGTCAGCTTGCGCCAAAGCCCAGCCGGGCAAAAGCAAAGTCATCGCCAACAAACCCGCCCACAAAGACCTCACGATGGCTCCCCCGGTGACCGCATAGGCAATTGCAGCAATTGCGGAGCAATTTGATTCCTGGCCACCCGCAATGCCTGAGTAAGCGCCCGATTATGCTCGGGGTTCAGCTCCATCCATTGACTTTGCGCGCTGTTCCAGTAACCACTGGTCGCACCATCGAGCGACTGAAAATAGAGCGCCACTCTACCCACCCGCAGGTACTCAACCGACACATCTTCACCGTTTCGTTGCAATGTTCCGCGCCAGGCTTCTATCTTATTTCCATAGTCCTGTTCCAGCTGATACGCCTCCAGTACCAGCCTGAATTTTACAGCCACCGAGAGGTCTGCCTGATTGAGACGCCGCCTCAAATTGAGCACTCCGTTGATGCGCTCCTCCTGCTGGAATGGCAGGTCAAGCGCAACAAATTTCTCCAACGCATCGACCATGCTGCGCATAAGCGGAACAATGCGCTGGCGGGTGATGGCGGCTTCAGCTATCTGGTGTTGCAGGTCTTCAATCTGCGACCGTTGCGCCTTCTCTAACTCCTCCAACTCCCGGGTATATGCCTCCTGATATTCAGCGCCGTCCTGAAGCCGACGATATTCCTCCAGAAGCGTTCTGGTTTCGCGAGAAAGACCGTCAATTTTTTCCTGCGAGGCAGCTGCACTGCGATGCGTACCGCCAATCACTTCGAGGCTTTCGGTGACCTCTGCGGCAAGAGTACCTGTATGACATGCCAGCAATACAGGGACGAGGAGCATATACCAAAACGAGCTAAAAAACGGCCGATTCATTGTTTCCACTAGTCTTCTTACGTTATCAAACAGGTTCAAAACAAAATACCAAAAAAAACGGCCATCGGAACTTCCTATTGGCCGTTTGTCCACACCTGTCCTGAGCGCAAACGCACAACATAATGCGCCGTGCTGCGGGACTTTCTTACTCTATCAGTCGACCTTTGCAGGATCAGCAGGCTTGATCAGAAACACGGCCAGTGCAGGCATAAGAATCAGCGCACCAATCATGTTCCAGAGGAACATAAAGGTGAGCAGTATGCCCATGTCGGCCTGGAATTTGATCGGAGAGAGTGACCAGGTAACAACACCCGCTGCCAAGGTTACACCAATCAACGCCACCACCCGCCCTGTAAAGTTCAAGGTTTCGTAGTATGCCGTGGTTAAGTCTTTTCCTTCTCTTGTTTTAGCGAGGATAACCGTCAACACATAGAGCGCATAGTCGACACCTATACCCACGCCGAGTGCGATCACCGGTAGCGTTGCCACCTTCACGCCAATGCCTAACCACACCATGAGGGCCTCGCACAATATCGAAGTCAGCATCAGCGGCAACACAGCACAAATCACGCCCGGAATAGAACGGAAGGTCAACAGACATAGCAGGATGACGGCGCCATAGACGTAGTACAGCATTTCGCGATTAGCTTTTTCCACCACGATATTGGTTGCCGCCTCAAAACCGGCAGTCCCTGCCGCGCCCAAAAACTCGATATCCGCACTGGGCCAGTCATCATTAAATTGCTCTAGCGTGTCCACCACGCGACTGAGCGTCTCTGCTTTGTGATCAGACAGATAAATCGACATCGCCCAGATAGAACACCCGGGGTCAACATAATCCAGGTTAGCCAATTCGGTGACCGAATAGTTGATAGTGTCCTGATTGCGAAATAGCGCCTCCCACTTGGGGAAACCTTCGTTGAGGCCCATCATCAGGTCACGGGTCCGAATACTGAGACCGCTTACATCCTCAACTCCTTCCAACTGCCGCAACCGCCACTCCAGCTCTCCCGCCAGACTCATGCCCTCGTAGTCGATGCAACCGTTCTCTTCTGTCTTCACAATTACGGCAAACACGTCGGTGCTCACCGAGTAATTGTCTATCATAAAGGAGACATCCTGGTTGTACCTTGAGTCGGGGCGTAATTCCGGCGCGCCTGGGTCCAGGTCGCCGATCTTAAGATCACGCGCCACATAGAGGCCACCGACCGCCATCAAGATACTGAGCGCAATGGCAATCGATGCGGGTCCTTTTTTAGTGAAAGAAAGCAGAAAACGCCAGAGAATGTGCATCTCGGTCGCGCTCTTTGGCACGTGGCTCGCACGCTCTGCACAGACCTTACCGACACCGGTGTAGGACAGCGCCACAGGAATCAGAATCAGGTTGGTGAAGATGAGCACAAACACGCCAATGCTCGCGGTAATCGCCAGATCCTGAATCACCTGAATCTGGATAATCATCAGTACGGCAAACCCAACACCGTCAGACAGCAGCGCTGTCACCCCCGCCAAAAACAATCGACGGAACGTATAACGCGCCGCAACGTATCGATGCGTACCACGCCCAATGTCCTGCAGTACGCCATTTAACTTTTGCGCTCCGTGGCTCACGCCAATGGCAAACACTAAAAACGGAACGAGGATGGAAAAGGGGTCCAACTCATAGCCTAAGGTTGCCAGTATTCCCATCTGCCAAACCACCGCAATTAGCGTGATCAGGATGACCATTAACGTCGATCGCATGCAGCGCGTGTAAAGGTAAAGCAGAACGGTGGCGATAATCACAGCCACACCAAAAAAGGCCATCACCGCGAATAGCCCATCGATGAGGTCCCCTATCAGTTTGGCAAAACCAACAATATGAATCGATTTATCCGGGTCTTCGGCGGTAAAGCGGTCGCGAACCTCCTCTAGCTTATCGCTCAGAGCTGCGTAGTCTAGCCGCTCTCCCGTTTCCGAATTCTTGTCCAAAAGCGGCACAACGATCGTCATGGATTTCAGATCATTGGCGACCAAATCACCCAGGATTCCCGCGCGCACCATATTGAGCTGAATTTCAGCGATAGACTTTGGTGAGTTAGGGTCATAATCTCCCGGAATAACCGGCCCCCCCTCAAACCCCTGCTCTGTCACCATTCGCCAACGAGTATTGGGCGTAAAAAGCGACTTCATGCCATTGCGGTCGACGCCGGGTATGAAAAATATCTCATCATTCACTGTCTCAAGAAACTTGAGATTGTCTGGCGTAAAAATATTGCCTTCTTTAACCGCGACAACAATGCGCAAGTTATTTCCCAGACCCTTCAATGCATTTTTATTGGCCTGATAATTGAGCACATAATCGTGTCCCTTGGGTAGGGTTTTCTCGAAACCCGCCTGCAATTGAATTTTGGTAGCCTGATAACCCAGCACAAGGGTAACAAGTGCGCACAAAATCATGACTATCGCGCGGTGGTTGAACACAAGCCGTTCCAGCAAGGAACCGGACTGATCATCAAATTGTACGAGATCCGCAATAACGGGCAGATCATATTGTGTTCCATGAGCCATTACTGATTCTCCGTTGCGGTTATTGCGGTAATTTGACTTTGGTAATTCCACTCGGGCCACCTAATAGCAGAGTGCCCTCGGAGCCTTCAGAAATAGCGTAGATTCGTCCATCCATGGTATACAGCTGTCCACCACCGGTAATCGGAACCTGGGAAAAGCTGGCGCCGTTATCCGTGCTTATCAAGACCTCACCGCCAATCCCGGCCGCAATCAGCCGCCCATCTGCCAGTCGAGTAGAATCGACTATCGCGCTCGTCAGCGGCTTCTTAACTGCATCCCACGTCTCTCCCACATCCGCAGTACGAAACATCCTACCGCGCAAATCTCCCATCACAACACTGCCATCAACCGCATCTACAATAGTGAAGAAGCTGCCCTCCCGCGGAACCGTGGGGACCCTTTTACTAATGCCCCCAGGGATATCTACTTCTAATAGCAGCCCCGCCTCACCACTGGCAAGAAACTTGCCTTCCCCGGGCAGTGGCGCAAAATCGAAAATGTGGAAGAAACCATCGTTGTCGACAGTTTCCAACACCGGGAGCCAATTTTTCCCACCGTCAAGGGTTTCTAAAATCATGCCGTAGGCGCCCAGCGCAAAACCGTGAGTCGACGTGAGGAAGTGAACTCTAAACAGTGGTTTGTCTGCGCCCTGTGATATCGCAAACTCCATTTCTTCAATGAGAAAGGGATAAAGCTCATTGTCTGGCTCTGCGGCGGCCCTCTCCTGATAATATGCGAGCCCTTCTTCGCCATAGCGCAGACCGTCGTATTGCTTGGACCAGGTTTTACCCGCGTCATCCGAGTGCAAAATTACGCCCTCATGCCCCACTGCCCAACCCAGTTCCGGCGTGGGAAAATGTATATCCAATATACTGCTGCGCACCGGCACCTCAGCCTGAACCCAGGTTTCACCGTCATCGTCCGAATAGAGTATGTGGCCGCGATGACCGGTAGCGAAATACCGGTCGCCAAATTTGTTGATGGAATGTATCAGTGTCTCGGATGCCAAATGGCTGGGAACTGCCGGTAGTTCCAAGACATCGTACTTGAAATCCTTGGCGGCCTGACTCACGACAGATGTCAGCGCCAGCGAGATCGCCACTGTAAATGGCAGCATTGCAGTTTTTATCTTCATAACACGACTTCCATTACTTACCACTACAAGAAGAAAGGGTATTCACGCCGTTATCCCTCGAAACATCTTTAGAGCGTTGCTTCAAAGTTAGTGGGGTTAAGCCCTAACTATTGGCAGTTTGCAATAAAAGAGTGCGCTGGCCGAGGTGCCATACAGCAAGAAGAACCGTCACCGTCCAATTCCGCGGAGGCGCATGTCAATCCAGCAGGTGTACGATTCTCGAAAGCTGTAGCTCGATTTCAATTACGTTACGGCGCAATCATAGCAGGTGATCGACCAGGAACAACACCTGTTGGGGGCTGATTTAGGGCAGTGTCTGGTGTAAGGCCTCACACAAATGTCAGGCAACCACTACGTGGCGCAGCAGCGATCCATAGCCAGGAAACACCGGCACGTCATCCAGTGCCTGGCGCGAGCGCAAGTGCCACCGCAACTTGGCTAACTTGTAGCAGGGCACGCTTGCCATAAAGTGGTGTTCCAAGTGACAGTTTACGCCAAAAGGCGCAAAGATCAGGCGCTGCCACCAGGGAGCATCAACGGTTCGGGTATTCAGGCGGGGATCGGGGTCGAACAAATCTGGCACAGCCGCGTGTTCCGCGACTTGTCGGACTCGAATAATCAGCATGAAGACCGTCATGTAGGCAGCCGCCCAAAGCAAATAAGCCCAGCCAATTCCACAGATAGCCAGAATAAAAAATAGAAATAGTTGGATCAGCAACTGCAGCACAAATGGCCTGGCCGATGCTCGTTTCTCACTGGACATCACGCCTGAAGCTCCGCGCAGGACATTGGACATCAGCTTAAATCCGGTCTGGCCGGTCAGGTCTCTTATGACTTTACGTTTAAAACTCGCGCGCGAAATCGGGTAAGCCTGATAATTTGACAAATCAGGATCCTCCCGACTACCCGCCTTGCGGTGATGCTCCAGATGACCTTTTGCATAGGAAGGTTGATCATTCATGACTGGCAGCGCGCACAACCACTGACCGACAATATCGTTAAGTTTTGCTGTCCGGAAAAAACTGCGATGCCCGCAATCGTGCATCAATACGGATAAGGCCATCTGCCTGCTCGCGAGCAGGATAATTGCCAGTACTATGGTCAAGGGGTTCGTCCAGACTGCCACGATGGCAAAAATTGCCGCAATGTATAACCAGTTCCCAAGAACCAGACACCCCGCGCGCAGATCGCTTCTGGCCGTAAAAAACACCATGTCCTCACGAGACAAATATTCACTTGCTTTCATCAGAACCCCTTATATGGCCGCTGAATCTATCATGCTCTGACAACAGGGTCAGATTCACTTTAACATCCGCAGCCAGAAATATGATACCCGCAAACCTAACACCGTATTTGTAATTATCTTTTTAAGCAATCGAAGGCTTATAACCCTATAGAATATTGTCGAAAAAGGTAGTTAAGGCAATATCATCCTGTGAATATCCATTCCTGCGTACCACAGGACCCCATAAACGGGACCATCCGTATTACTGCCCGGGGACCGTGAGGGACTCCATAGGCGACTTTGAGAAAACTTCTCAGCTTACAGGGTTAACGCAAAAGTTCCGGCGCCAGATTCTCGATTTGGCGCTTGATACCTTCACGCCACTCCATTTTTGTCTCGCCAATCAGTTCATGCATTACTTGAGTATCGATACACAAACTACCGAAAGCTTTGGGGTTGTCCTGGAATTTTGGCTCGAACCCCGTTAACTCGCTGATGTAGGCACACCATTCCTCAATACTGACTTTTTGTGATCCGCCAAAATTTGTCGTCGTCACCTCAGTGGTGGCCGCACCCAGCAAATAGGGTATTTTCTCGATGTAGTCATTGACGTGCAGTGGGTTGTAGTAATTAGGCTTTTCAGGGTGCAAGTCGATAGGGATGCCCTGCTGCATCATCAGCATGTGAAAGTACATCCAGCCGCCATTATCACCGTAAGGCACACTCAGGCGCGCGATGGTAGTCGGGATTTTATGCTGATGCGCAACAAAGCGACATACCGTTTCGGCTGCTATCTTGGAGATACTGTAAGTGGGGAACATAACGCGGTGGTTGTCGCCCAGAGGCGCATTCTCCGCGCGCGGTTCCTGACCGACATACTCGTAGACGGCAGTAGAGGAGAAATGAAGGAACGCCTTGGCACTGCGGCATCGCATCATCAAGTTGCCGACGCCCTCCGCATTGGCGGCGAGGTCGTAATCGAAATCACCGCTCTTCACTACAGCGAAGTTCAACACGTAGTCGAAGTCATCGGGAAGAACGTCGAGGCTGGCAGCATCGGCAAGATCAGCCTGCACAACTGTGGCACCAAGACTTTCAATTCTCTCTCGATCTTCGGGCTTGCGAAAACGCGCTAACGCATACACATCAGCTATCTTGGCGAAATGCTCCACCACAGGCAACGCCACTTGTCCCGTTGGACCAGTGATAAGAATTTTCATATCCTTGAGATCGACCGGTTTTGCAGACATGAATAAAACTCCTAGTTGTTAGTGGGCTGGAATGTCAGGCGTTGGCTCGAGGATAGCTACAATAGCCCTCGGCACCTGGGGAGTAGAGGGTTGCTGGATCAAAACTGGCCAGCTCCACACCATCACGCCAACGCTCGACAAGGTCTGGATTGGCAATGAAATTACGGCCAAACGATACCGCCGTTAATTCGCCCTCAGTGACAGCTAATTGTGCTTCATCAAAACCGTAGCTTTCGTTGCCTATCAGACGGTCTCCAAAAAAACGTTGCCCTAGTGCGATATTATCTACCCGACCAGCAGCAAAACGTATGACGTGAAGATAGGCCAAATCCAAAGCCGAGGCGGCTTCGAGCAGGCACTCGAATGTCTCCTGCGGATCATCATCGTGCATATCGTTGAACGGGTTGTCGGGGCAGATGCGCAGACCGACGCGATCGGCGCCACGGACATCAGACATTGCCTCAAGAACTTCCATCGCAAAGCGCATTCTATTGGCGGCGCCGCCACCGTAGCAGTCCGTGCGCTGGTTACTCCCAGTGGCCAAAAACTGGGCCGGGAGATAACCGCTGGTGCAGTGTAATTCAACGCCATCGAAACCGGCAGCGTACGCGTTTTCCGTTGCGCTTTTATATTGCTCAATAACCGAAGCGATTTCCCCTGGTGCGAGCTCTCTAGGCTCCTCTAAACTTTGCATTCCACTCTGATCTGTATACATTGTTCCAGCAGCTTTTACCGCCGAAGGCGCAACCGTTTCACTACCGGGAGGTTTGTTGAGTGCGCTGGCCACCCTACCCACATGCATGAGTTGAGCAACCATACAACCGCCGGCCTCATGTACGCCTTGAGTGACCAACCGCCACGCATCAGTCTGCGCCTCATTGTATATACCCGGAGTGCGACAGTACCCAAGACCATCTGCGCTGGGCGCAATTCCCTCTGAAACTATCAAGCCCGCACTGGCACGTTGCCTGTAATAATCCACCATGACCGCAGTAGGAATCCCATCAACGCCGGCGCGACTGCGAGTCATCGGCGCCATCACAATACGGTTGCGCATCGTCAGCGGGCCTAATTTCGATGGAGTAAACAAGTCCATAGTCATGCCTAGCGCACGCGTATCTTCGGATCTGGTGATCCGCGCCGCATCCCTGTGAGAAATTGCTCCAACGGCGCTGGAGCCGCCACCTCAGGCTCGTTCTGGTCGGATTGAGTGACCCAAAACGCTTTCCAGCTGGGCCACAACTCGTGGTAGGCGCCCTCATAGGACTCCCGATCTGGCCAGCGCATCTTGTTGTCCCCTACAGGGGGCTTGTTGATATCTGTGGCATACCAATAACAGGGTAGACGGCGACGAAAGTACCAACGTCCGCCGCGGCGTTCGTAATTGTCCCAGTAGAGCATTTGCATAATGACCCACTCATTACCACCCTCTTTGCAGGGTGTCTCGTGCTCGTTCTTGGAATACACAACGCCGTGGGCGTGATCTACATCCCCAAACTCAATGATATGATTTCCTATGTGGTGTGACGTGCCGATGAATTGCTGTCGTAGGGTATCGTCTAACCAACTTTTAAGATGCCCACGACCGACCTTATCGCGACTCACCCGAATGTCGGACACGAACAGGTTTACATGCGCATCTATATCACGCATGTCCAAAGACAGCGAGTATTTGGCTACAAGCTGACGGATTTCATCCAGGGATTCCAGCCGATCAATACGCGCAAGCAAAGCCTGATCACTCATAAACTGTCATCTTCTCAGCACCGCCCAAGAATCATTGCGCCCGTGGGCACGCCAACGCCACTGCTTACCAGCACATGCTCAACCAATTTTTCTGGCTGGCTGGTGGAATCGCAGCGTATCAGACGGACACCTTCAGCGATATTGTTCATACCATGAATATAGCCTTCAGAAATCAGGCCGCCGTGGGTGTTATTGGGCAGGCGTCCATCGATATCAAGCGCACCTTCACGCACCAGGTACTTACCCTCCCCGGCGCCACAAAAACCAAAGCTCTCCAGTTGCATAATAATTTCAGAGGTAAAAGCATCATAAAGGCAAGCCGCATCAATATCATTCGGGCCAAGACCGGACATATCATAAATGCGCTTGGCCGCCAACTCCATTTCCGGAAGCGATATTAATTCATCGCGGTAGTAACTAGTCATCTGTTCCTGTCCGCGACTGGAGGCCTGGGTCACGGCGCGAATGATGGCCGGTTTTTGTTTCAGATCTCGTGCCCGCTCTGCACTGGTGACCATTATGGCGCAGGCGCCGTCCGTCTCCTGGCAGAAATCGTAAATACACAATGGCTCAGCAATCTGTTTTGAGTTCAGGTACTGTTCCATTGTAAGCGGTTTACCGTAACCGTAGGCACGCGGATTGCGCAGAGCATGATTACGCTGTGACATTGCAACGCGCCCCAGATCCTCGCGAGTAACACCGTACCGATGCATATATTTATTGGCGACCATGGCGATCCACGAGCCCGGTATTAACATGCCATAGGGCGTATACCAGGACCAGTGAATAAGGTCGCTGCTGCTAATGTCACCAGAGACGCCCTGGCCCATGCGCTTACCCGAGCGTCCATTCATTGCGCGATAACAAACGACATTAGTGGCCTGACCCGTAGCCACTGCCATCGCCGCCTGGGCTATAGTGCCCACTGCGGCACCGCCGCCGTAGTTAATCTGGCTAAAAAAAGAGAGGTCGCCGGCACCAACGGCGCGCGCCACCTCCACCTCATCACTCGAATCAAGGGTGTAAGTAACCAGACCATCGATTTCTCCAGGACTAATTCCGGCATCGTCACAAGCGGATTTAATGCACTGCACCGCGAGGGAAAGCTCCGACACGCCCGATTGTTTCGAAAAATCGGTTAGTCCAATACCTGCAATGGCCGCTTCATCTTTTAGCGAAATAGGCATCAAGCATTCCCCGCCAACTTAAAAACAGGCAGTTTAAATCCATCAGGATCACGCTGGATCAACATCTCAACCTGCAATCCGAAATCTACGTCCTCAGGCTCGCATCCGACCAACTGTGAGGTCACTCGCGTACCCTCTTCCAGATCTACCAACACAATGACCAACGGATATTCGTAGCCTGGAAACTGAGGGTGGCGCAAAACGGTATAACTGCAGATGCTGCCCTTGCCCGACGCTTCCACAGTATCCCACTCCAGCGAGTGGCAATCTCCACACATCGGGCGTGGCGGATGGCGCAGTGTTTGGCACCCCTGGCAGCGCTGTATACCCAGCTTGTCATCCGCGGCCATTTCCCACCACCAGGCGTTGTCCAGGCCCATTGGTGGCTTTATGCGGGTAGCTTCGATCACCGCTTAAACTTCCAGAGCACGAAAACCCAGTGTGTCGTCCTCCGCTAACAAACGCCCGAGCCGCTCCAACTGCTGACTCGCATTGCCCAGCGAATAACTAATTTTTTTGGCCATGAGATAGAAACGATGGACGGGGTATTCGACATCAGAACCGATACCACCGTGTAAATGCTGGGAGGAGCAGACCACCCTGTGAGCCGCATCACAGGCCCACCACTTTGCCGCGCGCACTTCAGCCCGGGCATCCAGCCCCTCACTCAAGCGCCACAATGCCAACCAGTAGGTGGAGCGAATACCCTCCACATCGATATAGCTGTCCGCCATGCGCATCGCCAGAGCCTGGAATGTGCCCAGGGGAACGCCGAATTGTTCGCGCTCACCTAAAAAAGCGGCCGTGCGCTTCATCGCCTCCTCCGTAACGCCGACCTGCAGCGCACAGTGGCCGATGTTGGCGCGCTGCTCCAACCACTCCAGAATTTCCGCACCCTGGCCCGATGCTCCCAGCAGCGTGTTGTTGTCAACAATGACATCGGTCAGCGTGAGTTGCGCTGCCAAAGCACCGGACAAACCCATCTCAACAGGCTGCAAATTGACTCCCGGCGCCTTTGCATCGACGATAAATACTGACACTTGTCCTGTGGACTCTTCCGCTGGTACCAAAATAAAATCAGCTACTGCACCATCTGGGACAACCGCTTTTGTACCGTTCAATATCCAACCACTGTCTTGTGGCGTCGCCACTACACCTGCAATCAGAGCAGCATTCATTCCCAGTTCCGCTATGGCGGCGGTAAACTTCGCTTTACCTGCTACCAATGCGGTGAGGTAACGCTGCTGCTGCGACTCAGATCCAAATTCGGCGATGGGCAAACCGCCTAACACCAAAGAAGAATGAACCGGCACAGGTGCCACACGGCGACCTTGCTCCTCTAACAGCAGGCATAACTCAGTCAGCCCAAGGCCGGTACCGCCCGCAGCCTCGGGAATCGCGACTCCCAATAAACCCTGCTCAGCCAATGTCTGCCAGAGTGACTCATCGTAGGTCTGGTTTCCGCGTGAAAATTCCAACATGAACTCATCGCTCGCGCGATCCGTAAAGATTTGGTAGGACAATTCACGAATCGCATTCTGGTCGTCGCTAAAATTAAAATTCATGACGCTTAGTGCCTCAGTTGTTCCTGACCATGACGGCCAGGTTTCGGGTGTATTTGAGTTGTTTCTCATTCGGATGGCGCAGAAACAATGCTCGATAAAACATCGTTGTCAGCAATTCGGCAATCTGCTCCACGGCAAGCTCCGCTGCCCCCAGCGTTTTGCTTTCATTAATAAAATGTTCCCGTATAAGCCCCTCGCCTATACCCGCAAGAGAATATACGACCATCAGAGCCTGGTGCTTTTTAAAGCGCACCTCCGGGAACAGCTTTGGCATCAGATCTACCAGCCACATCAGTTGATTGCGATAGTTCTCACGCAGCATGGCAGAGAAGGCCCTGTCTTCATCCGCCAGTTGCAACAGGCAACGCATCGCGCCGGGTCGCTTTGCATAACTGCGCACAATCACCAAGTTGTGAGCATAAATGCGGGCGTACCAGTCTCCTTTGGATACGTTTTTTT
>PKCY01000216.1 GCA_002862985.1 Haliea sp. | reverse complement strand
AAGGAGCATTTTTTGGCAGTCCGAGAGCAGCTTGAAGCACATGGGTATAGCATGGGACAACCATTGCCCTGAGCGCCATGCTTGTTTCGCTTCAGCGATCCATAGGTTACCATCCTGTTGGCATAACATTCCCCACGGTCTTGTGAGTTCATGGTTAGATTAACGCTCTTGTTTTTCCTTGCAGTTGCCACTTTTGGTGTTCACGCAGAGATGGTGGTGCCATCACCGCCCCAGCTGGCGGCCAAGGCCTATTTATTGGTCGACGCCGCAAGCGGCAAGGTGCTGGTGGAGCACAATGCCGACATGGTTCTGCCGCCGGCCAGCCTGACCAAAATGATGACAGCTTATCTGCTGGCTGAGGAAGTCCAGGGAGGGCGGCTCAACGAGTCTGATATAGTGACGATTAGCGAAAATGCCTGGTCCCAAAACCCCTTGTTCAACGGCTCCTCGCTGATGTGGATTCAACCGGGTATGGATGTATCCATCGAGGACTTGCAGCGCGGTATCATCATATCGTCGGGTAACGATGCCACGCTGGCAGTGGCGGAGCATATTGCCGGTAGCGAAGCGGTGTTTGCCGAGATGATGAACACCACCGCTCAGAAGCTCGGTATGACCAGTACGTATTATGTTAACTCCCACGGTCTGCCCGATCCGGACCACGTGACCACGGCGCGGGACTTGGCCATTCTGGCTAAGGCCATGATTATTGATCACCCCAAACAGTACGAAATCTATAAAGAGCCTGAATACACCTACAACAATATTCGACAATACAACCGCAACACTCTGATCCTGGAAGATGCTTCTGTGGATGGCTTGAAAACCGGCTATACACAAGAGGCCGGATACTGCCTGGTCGCGTCCGCTGAGCGCAATGGAATGCGTCTTGTGTCGGTGGTGATGGGAACCTCTAGTACCAAAGCGCGTAAGAATGACACCCGTAGCTTGCTGAACTATGGTTTTCGCTTTTATGAAACTGTTACAGCATTTGCGCCAATGACAGAGCTGGAGAGGCCGCGTATCTGGAAGGGCACGCAAGACTATGTCTCTGTCGGTTTGTTGGAAGAAGCTATATTGACTCTCCCGCGGGGAAAGCAAGACAAGTTGGTAACGCAAGTTGTGGTCAACGAACCTCTGGAGGCACCGCTAGCCGTGGGAGTCCGCGTCGGTACTGTTACCATTAGTCTTGACGGTGAGACAGTGTTGGAGCAGCCCTTGGTGGCACTGGAAAGCGTAGCGCCCGGAGGAGTTTTTGCGCGGATGTGGGACACTGTTCTGATGTGGTTTGCCGGCCTGTTTGGCGCCTGATTCAGGCACTGTTCAAACATAGAGATTACAATATGGTGCAAGAGCCTGAAGCCCCCAAGATTGAATTCCCCTGTGAGTACCCGATCAAGGTCCTGGGCACGAGTAGCGACACGTTTGAAACAGTCATACTGGATGTGTTCGAGCGACACGCGCCCGGTTTTGATCGGGAAGCGGTCGGTGTCAAAGCTAGCCGTAATGGTACTTATACGTCGCTCACTATTTTTATCACTGCCACGGGTCCCCAGCAGCTGCAAGCATTGCATCAGGACCTGCTGGCAACCGGCCATGTAAAAATGGTGATCTAGCCAGTGCCACATCCAGCTCCCATACTTCGAGAGTTGGGTCTTATCGAGTATGAGCCTACGCTAGTCGCGATGCGCCAATTCACCGATTCCCGTGATCAAGACACCCCTGACGAGTTGTGGTTGTTGCAGCACCCGCCCGTATTCACCCAGGGTCAGGCCGGCAAGGCGGAACATGTGCTGACACCGGGAGGCATTCCTGTGATTCAAGCCGACCGCGGCGGACAGGTAACTTATCACGGGCCAGGCCAGTGGGTACTTTACCTTCTTGTCGATTTGCGCCGGCATCAGCTGGGCGTGCGCGACCTCGTTAATTTGATAGAGCGGAGCGTGGTGCAGTTGCTCGCAAACTACAGTATCTGTGCTGCGGCAAAACCTGGCGCGCCCGGTGTGTATGTGGGGGAAGAAAAAATCGCTTCATTGGGTTTAAGAGTGCGGCGCGGTTGCAGCTATCACGGTTTGGCTCTGAATGTGGATATGGAGCTCGAACCATTTGACCGCATTAACCCCTGTGGGTACGAGGGCTTACGGGTGACATCAATGGCCAAACTGTTACCGAATGTCGATCTCAATCTGGAATCCATTGGCAACCAGATAATGGAAATCACGGCGGGCAATCTTGCACTATGAGCGCGACGATGCTGTGATAATAGCCCGATCAGTTTCTTATGTCGTGTCGTTGCGATAAAGAATCGAGGCACCTAAAGCGCTAGATAGCTGCGCCAGTTCGGCGTAGTTAACGTTGCGGCAGTCGACGAATGTGTCAACTGAGCTGGCGTGGCATCGCCGCTGTGCAGGCCGCTTCGAGTCGAGGATAAACGCTACCGCTTTAGGTTATAATCCGGCCCCTTTGATTCTCCGCTCAACAACGAGCGTGAATGCGGCGTATTTTATTGGAGAGCTTTGGTGGAGTCGGACAGCAAGTTAAACGCTGAAATTAATGAGAGGCGCACTTTCGCGATCATTTCCCACCCGGATGCGGGTAAGACCACGATCACCGAAAAACTGCTGTTGTTGGGTCAGGCTATCCAAGTGGCAGGCAGCGTTAAGGGCAAGAAGGGTCCGCATGCCACATCCGACTGGATGAGTATGGAGCAGGAGCGCGGTATCTCCGTAACATCCTCTGTTATGCAGTTCCCCTACCGAGAGCGCACGGTCAATCTACTGGATACCCCTGGGCATGAAGACTTTTCCGAGGATACTTATCGTACGCTCACGGCTGTGGATTCAGCCTTGATGGTAATTGACGGGGCGAAGGGCGTCGAGGATCGCACGATCAAGTTGATGAAAGTTTGCCGCCTGCGCGACACACCGATTTTTAGCTTCGTCAATAAAATGGATCGGGATATTCGCGACCCTATCGACCTGCTTGATGAAATTGAATCGGTATTGAGTATTCAGGGAGCGCCTATCAACTGGCCTATCGGTATGGGTCAGGATTTCAAGGGGGTGTACAACCTGTATACCGATACTATTCATCGGTATACGCCGGGACAGGGCAGTGTGCTGTCAGATGACCAGCGAATTGATGGTCTCGACAGTGATGAAGCGCGCACACTTTTGGGTGATGAGTATGAGAGAGTCTGCGAGGAGATTGAACTGGTGCGTGGCGCTAGCCACACGTTCGAGCTGGAGGCTTTTTTAGCTGGCAAATTAAGCCCTGTGTTTTTTGGCACTGCTCTTGGTAATTTCGGCGTGCGCGAAATGCTGGATGATTTTGTGCAGTGGGCTCCTGCGCCGCTGGACAGGGATGCTATCGAGCGCACAGTGGCGGCCACCGATGCATTATTCAGCGGCTTTGTGTTTAAGATACAGGCCAATATGGACCCGCGGCACCGCGATCGCATCGCCTTTATGCGCCTGTGTTCGGGGCGCTATCTGAAAGGTATGAAGATGCAGCATGTGCGTATCGGCAAGGAAGTGAAGATTGCCGATGCGGTGACATTCCAGGCCGGAGAGCGAGTGCTGGTGGAAGAAGCGGTGTCCGGTGACATCATCGGCTTGCACAACCACGGGACTATTCAGATTGGAGATACGTTTACCGCGGGAGAGGTATTGCAATTTACGGGAATTCCGCACTTTGCGCCGGAGCTTTTTCGCCGTATTCGATTGACAGACCCGATGAAGTCCAAGCAACTGCAGCGGGGCCTGCAGCAGTTATCTGAGGAGGGTTCCACCCAGGTCTTTGCTCCTATTACTTCAACAGATCTGATTGTAGGTGCTGTAGGGCAGTTGCAGTTTGAAGTGGTGGCCTATCGATTAAAAGACGAGTACAAGGTAGACGCGCATTACGAACCAGTGAATGTCTATACTGCGCGTTGGGTGAACTGTGACGATAAGCGTAAGCTGGAAGATTTTCGAAAGAAGGCTGCCGAACACCTGTCCATCGATGGCGGTGGTTATCTTACTTACCTGGCGCCGACCCGGGTCAACCTATCGTTAATGGAAGAACGATGGCCCGATATAGAGTTTCGGGCCACGCGTGAGCATTGAGGGTTCAGGCCAGCAGTTTTTCGATGTCTTTGGCGATTGCCCTAGGAGTGTCCTTGGGCGCGTAGCGTTTTACAACCTTGCCTGAAGGGTCGATCAGGAACTTGGTAAAGTTCCATTTGATGCCTTGAGTTCCCAGTGCGCCCGGTGCTTCTTTTTTAAGGTGTTTGAACAGTGGATCGGCATTGGAGCCGTTCACGTCAATCTTGCCGAACATGGGAAAACTGACCCCGTAGTTGAGTTGGCAAAACTCCATGATCTCGTCGTTGCTGCCTGGGTCCTGTTTGCCGAACTGGTTGCAGGGGAAACCCAGTATTTCCAGTCCTTTGGAACTGTACTCTTTGTACATCTCTTCCAGCCCTTTAAACTGCGGAGTAAAGCCGCATTTTGAGGCAGTGTTGACTACCAATAGAACCTTGCCCTGATAATCTTCCAGAGACTTGGGGGTGCCGCCGGGAGTTTGGCAGCTGAATTCGTACACGCTATTGGTCATGATCGATCTCTCAAGTTGAACATATCAGGCCATCTGAGCCTGATGAAAATGGACCTGCTCCATTAGTAGGGTCAGGCGCTTACGTTGCATTTTTAGCCCGTACTCGAGTGTCTTGAGTTTATTGACCAGGGCAGCGACTTCCCATTTTTGATGTAAGTGCTGTTTGTGTTCGTACAGGGCGTCACTCAGCTGTCCTTTTGTGCGCTCATACCGCCCTGCCTGAAGAGCCGTCCACTGGTTGATGGACTCGGTGAACAATTGATATTCCCTCTCCAGCATCTCAGAAAGGGATTCGCTGTGCATTGCCCCCTCCAGTTTGGTGCGGGCGCGATCAAAGGTGGTGTCGAGAATGGCACGTTGAACTTTAAAATTGGAGACTCGTTTTAGTTCGCTTGCCAAGCCTGCGCGTGCGCAGAGTGCAATCATCCATTTGGTGGGATCCCACTGCCACCAGCGAATGCCATTGCGATAGTCAGACTGGAAGATGTGGTGATAGTTGTGGTAGCCCTCACCATAGGTGAGAAAGGCGAGGAAGCCATTGTCACGGGCGCTGTTTGATTCAGTGTAGGGCCGGGAGCCCCAATAGTGTGCCAGGGAGTTGATGAAAAAGGTTACGTGGTGATTCACCACCAGACGCAATAGGCCGACAAGCAACACCGTGCCAATGATATCTCCGTGCCAGATACCCAATAGCAGTGGCAAGCCGAGGTTCATAAACGTGGTGAGCGCGACGTAGTGCTTATCCTGCCACTTGACAATAGGGTCGCGCTGTAAATCTCTGACGTTGCTAAAGTCTGGATCGTTCGTGTTGTATTCGCGAAGCATCCAGCCGATGTGGCTGAACCACAACCCACGGCCCGCCGAGTAGGGGTCAAGCTCGTTGTCGTCCACATCTCGGTGGTGACGACGGTGGTCAGAAGCCCAGATCAGGATGCTGTTCTGCAATGCACCGGCTCCCCAGAAGGCAAAGAACCATTTTAGCGCGGGGCTCGCTTCGTAAGATTTATGGGCCCACAAACGATGGTAACCACCGGTAATGGACATGCCATTAAGATAGAGAAAGGCGAGCGCCCAAAGCCACTGAAAACTGTCGTAACCCTGGTACATGCCCCAGAAAGGAACGAGTATCAATGCGGCAATGGGAAAGCCGACAAATATGACCACATTGACCATATTTAGCGGTGGTTTAGTTGTATTGTTGGTCATGAGTTTAATCGTGCCTCGTATGGCCTCAAATTGTTGAAGATTTTAACTTTTTTGGCGGAAAAAGTCTTTTCTCAGAGCGGTGTGCCCCGCGGGCCACATTGGGCGAGCATTCTACAGTATCATACGGCTTCCATTCTATAGGTTGAGCCGAGAACCACTTAATGTCTTTCCTTGCACAGTTTTCAGACTCTAGTTGTCCCTCTAAAGTTCAACCTTTTTGAAGTGTTTTTCGCCTTCACTATGACCGGCTACCACCGCTAATGAAGCACGCTGTCTTTACCCAGGGGTCCACTATGCGCCACGTGGTGGTCATGACCAGCGCTGGCGCAGTGGGTTTGTTGTCAATGTTCGGTGTCGATCTAGTCGACATGTATTTCCTCACACTACTGGGCGAAGAGGAGCTTGCTGCTGCGGTCGGCTATGCCGGCACTCTGGTTTTCTTCCTGGTGTCCGTCAGCATCGGGTTATTGATAGCGCTGGGGGCTTTGGTGGCGAGGTCAGTGGGCGCCAGGCAGTGGGATGTTGCCCGACGCTACTGTTCCAGCGCGCTGATATTCAACGGGCTAGTTGCTACATTCATCAGTGCGGTTGCATGGTTTAATCTGCGCCCCCTGCTGGAGATATTGGGAGCATCGGGGCAGACCCTGGAGTATGCGCATAGCTACGCGAGTATTGTGCTGCCTAATATGCCAATTCTGGTCCTGGGAATGAGCATGGCCGCGGGTGTTCGCGCCGTCGGCGACGCGCGTCGCTCCATGTGGGTAACGGTCCTCGGTTCACTGGTCAATGCGGGGTTGGATCCGTTATTTATTTTCACCTTTAACTGGGGGCTGGAAGGTGCAGCGCTGGCGTCGGTGGTTGCACGAACGGTGATGATGCTCCTCGCGTGGCATGTTTTGTCTGTGGTGCACAAGCTGCCTTGCAAGGTGTCGTGCCAAGAGTTTTTGTCCGATATAAAACCGATTCTTACTATTGCCATTCCGGCGGTGCTGACTAATTTAGCGGTGCCGATCAGCGGCGGCTTTGTGCTGCGCACAATGTCGCAGTTTGGTGATGGCGCTGTGGCAGGTGCGGCGATTATGGGGCGTATCACGCCGGTGGCGTTCGCGGCTGTTTTTGCACTTTCTGGCGCAGTCGGCCCCATCGTGGGGCAGAATGCGGGCGCGGCACTCTATCCTCGCGTGCGTTCGACACTTACCAATGCGATCGTGTTTAACGTGCTGTATGTCGCCTTGGTTTGTATGATTCTTGCACTGTGCGCAAAGAGTATCGTAAGCGTCTTTTCGGCCAGCGCTGAGGCGGCTGAGCTGATTTTGTTCTACACCTATTTTCTAGCGGGTTCGTTCGCCTTCAATGGCATGCTATTCGTTGCCAATGCCAGCTTTAATAATTTGTACCACCCCCACTGGGCGACTGGCTTCAATTTTGCCAGGGCGTTACTGGGAACCATTCCCGCCGTGTACTACGGTGCAAAATGGTACGGTCCTCGGGGTGTGCTGGCGGGAGAGGCGCTGGGTGCGGTGGTGTTTGGCGTATTGGCGCTGGGGGGGCTTGTTGTTTTGGTCAGGCGCCTTGAGCGACAACTTCCGCCCAGCACTGATAGCCCGTTGTCAGATGCAGCGGTCGCCGGCGTGGTGGAAAATCGAGGGCCACCACTCTAGGCTGCGATAGCCCGGCGGGGTAGGAGACGCTACAGCTTTTCGAGGAATGATTGGTACTCAAGCAGGGAGATACGTTTGCGAAACTCATCGAGCTCCTGATGTTTGGTGAGTGTGTAGATACGCTGTAATTCTTCCCCTAAATTGTTGCGAATAAAATCGGATTCGCTGAACAGACGCACAGCATCAGGCATGTATTGAGGAAGTTTCGCTTCTTCCTTAGAGTACCCGTCTCCCGTTATCGGGTTGCCGGGAGACAAGTTTTGTTCGATTCCATCGAGCATGGCAGCGAGTACTGCTGCAAATAGAAGATAGGGGTTTGCATCGGCACCCGGAACCCGGTGCTCCAGTCTTCGGGCAGTGTGGCTTCCGGCGGGTACGCGCACGGCTACGGTACGGTTCTCGTAGCCCCAACTGGGAAAGGTGGGGGCGTGACAGCCGGACTGGAAGCGACGATAGCTATTGAAACTGGGAGCGAGAATAGCGATGGAATCGGCCATATTGAGCAGGCAACCGCCAATAGCGTTGTGTAACAAGGGTGAGCCCTTTTCTGTGCCATCGTCGAATATATTGGCGCCACTTTCGTCCAGCACGCTGCAGTGAACATGCATGCCGTTGCCCGCTTCATTTTCAAACGGTTTAGGCATAAAGCTGGCAATTAATTCATGCTTGGCAGCAACGCCTTTAATCAAGCGTTTCATCATCAGGATGTGTTTTGCTGCCAACACCGGATTGTCAACATGTTGCATGTTGATTTCGTACTGGGACGCGGCAGATTCTTTTACCACGCCGTCAAAAGGAAGATCTTGCACCTCACAGGCTAGCCGCAAATCTTCCATCATGCTCTGGTGGTGATTCAATACATCCACCCCGTAGGTGTTGCCGCCGACGGGTGAGCCACCAACAGGTGAGGGGCAGGTGTGAAGGGGAACAGTGTCGTCCCAGCGGACCAAGCTGAATTCGAGTTCGGCAGCGACAACCGGGCGCCAGCCCGCCTCCTGATAGCGGCTTAGCACCTTTTTGAGTACGTGACGAGGGTCGCCCATATAGGCACTGCCATCAGCATCGAACATGGAAAGCATGACCTGTCCATGTTGACCGCCGGCAGCCCAGGGGGTTGGCAGGAGGGATCCTTCTACAGGGCGACAAATACCATCGGCGTCACCGGAGGCGAAGACGAGCTGTTCCACGTCCCTGCCCCAAATATCCAGACTAAGTGCCGTTTTGGGAAGCTTTAACTCGCCGTCGAAAATCTTTGCCAGTTTGTGGCGGGGGACCCATTTTCCGCGCATCACTCCGTTGCAGTCCGGGAGCAGCGCTTCAATAGTGGTGATCTCGGGATGAGCCCGCAGGAACCAATCGGCCTCAAGTGACATGCGTACACCGTAAAATGATCGGCTAAGGCCATACTATCCATGGTTAAGCCCCGCCACTCAATACCCTAGTTGGGGCAGGATAGAGCGCCGTTAAATACTGCGGCTAAAAAACTGGCGTAACCCTGCCTGTACTGCGGATAAAGCGGAGCCTGGCGCGTCAGGTGACCGATCCGCGTGGGGACATGTAAATACTGAGCGGGTCCGAACCAGCGGCCTGTCCCATGCAGGACATGGCGTTGAGGAAGAGAGAAAAAAGATCGGTTTGGGAGCAAACATCAAGCTTGCGATAGATGCTTTTACGGTGGCGACGAACAGTCTCAACGGCGATTCCGAGGCGCTCAGCAGACACACCCGTGCCGTAGCCACGTAACATGAGTTCGAGGACGTCTTTTTCTCGCGGGGACAACAGTGATTCGCCAAAGGTGCGAAAAGCCAGGTCGATCTGGTGGTCGATACCCGGCTGGATTAGGTTGGTTGCGGCAAAGTCGGTGTGCTCTGTGTGGCTTTTGAGCAGCTCAGAAATGGGCTCTGCTAGCAGGTAGAGGGATTCGTATTCCTCATCGGAGAACGGATCGTGATCGCCCACCCGCATCATACTCAGATTGATGACATTGCCGGCATGTAATTTGGAAAGGTATACCACTTCGTCAGAGCTGCCGGTTCTGGAGTAGTAGTCACGATAGTAGTCGGAGTCCTTTAATTTCCCCATGGCCACTCGTGAGAGGCGATAGATCTTGGATCGGGGCTGTTGCATGGAGGTTTGGTAAAACGGGTCCTCGCGATAGGGGCCTTCCAGATAGTCGTCTATCTGGCTGGTAAGGGCCTGCTTTGGAATCGCGTGATACAAAACTCTCGGCGGTAGGTCTTTGTGGTAAAGCCAGACCTGTGGGTAGTCGACTTTAACCTGACCATTGACGGCCTCAATCAGAGCCGGGAAAAATCGCTCAGTGCCCAGGGCGGCGATTGCCCTGGAAATGTCGCGATTCCATTTACTTAGTTGCGATATATCTGTCATTGGACCTTAAGCTGTTTGACTGGCAGCATTTTTTATACATAGTGATCAGCCTGCCAGACGTTGTCAAACCTATGGGAGGCTTATTGCAGGAGTCAGTTGGCGCATGGCGAGGTGCAAATTGAGGTTTCCCCATGGCAAGCGGTCTAACGCGGCTAAAAAGTTACCACTATTCCATATGATGATGCCACTGTGGCATTAGCCTCTTCGCCTTGATGGCATGGAAGCGCTATACTTTATTGCCCCATCGAAGGAACCTTAGATCTTGTCAAAACAGGCGGTTGGTTCAGCGCTTTACAATGAGTCGGTGCCCATGGAGTTCACGCGGGCGCTGTTGGTGCAGGCACGGACCTATAACTGCGATGTACAGGCCATTCTTCGTGCCGCACGGTTTCCCTTTGATCCGCTGATTCAAGATATACAGACAGCCTTTGTTTCTCGCGAACAATATTCGCGCTTGTGCCTGGAGCTAATCCGAGACTTGGGCGATGAGTCCGGCGGCGTGATGCCGGATGTGCGGACGCCGGTGGGTACGACTCGTTTGATTGCGCTGAGTATGATTAACAGTTCTACCCTGGCCACGGCTATGCGCCGCGCGATTGAATTCAATGAGGTCTGTAGGGTTCGCCAGGGCGCGAAAGTTGTCAATCAACTGCTTGTTGATCGAGAAGACAAGGAGGCTATGCTGACCTACCTCTGTGAAGATGACTCCGGAGAGGTACAGCACAGTGTTTTATGTAATTTGGCTATGTGGATGCGCTTTGGTGGCTGGCTGATCGGCCAGCATATCGATATTACCAGCGCTACCTGCGCCGGGCCAAAGCCAAAATTTATGAACGGTATCCGACATTTCTTCCCCTGCCCGGTGGAGTATGGCCAGTCGGTTAATTCTGTGACTTTCAGCGCCCGTCATCTGGATGCTGAACTGATTCGAAACGAGGAAGGCCTCTCGGAGTTTCTGAAGCTGGCGCCCTATTACATGGTGATTGAGCCTCTTTCCAGCACCCAGAGTATTACCCACCGCATACGGGAAATTCTGGGTGATGATTTTCGACAGGAGATGCCAAGTTTTGAGGAGCTAACCTCACTTTTAAACATGTCGGCACGCACTTTGCGTCGGCGTTTAGAGAAGGAAGGCACGTCCTACCAGCGCATCAAGGACAACGCCCGGCGTGATCTGGCGATTTCGATGTTGAGCCGGGACGGTTTGACGGTAAGTGAGGTGGCTGAGCAAGTGGGTTTTTCTGACCCCAGTGCGTTTCATCGTTCTTTCAAGAAGTGGACTGGCCAGTCTCCGGGTTCATATCGTTAGCCGGTGATTGTAGACTGATCGATCTTCGCTAGCCGAGCGGCCAATGGCGGTGTTTTTGCATGTCCCGGCTGTGCTACATATCCTCTAAAGGCGGAAATGGGACACAAGTCTAATCTGTGTGTAATTGCGCCAGCAAAAACTCTAAAATGTCCTCTTTTGCAACAAGCTTCGATTCTTCCCCGCGCCGATTCTTATACTCAACATTGCCCTCAGCCAAAGCGCGATCTCCAATAACCACGCGATGCGGAATGCCAATCAGCTCCATATCAGCAAATTTCACGCCCGGCCTTTCATTGCGATCATCCAGCAGTACATCGACACCCGCCGTCCGTAATCGCGCATAAAGGTCTTCGGCGCAACTCGCTACCTCCGCAGACTTTTGCATATTCAGCGGCACAATCGCGAGCCGAAAAGGTGCCATTGCCTCCGGCCAGAGAATGCCTTTTTCGTCGTGGTTTTGCTCAATAGCGGCCGCCACAATGCGGCTTACACCAATGCCATAGCAGCCCATGGTTACCGCAATGCTTTTGCCGTTTTCATTGAGCACTTGAGCGTTCATCGCCTCGCTGTATTTAGTGCCCAGCTGAAAAATATGCCCTACCTCGATGCCGCGTTTGATCTGCAACTGACCTTTGCCGTCAGGGCTAGGGTCGCCGGCTATCGCGTTGCGCAGGTCGGCGATCTCTCCCGCCGGACAATCTCGCTCCCAATTCACGCCGGTGAGGTGCACGTCATCGTCATTGGCGCCGCAGGTAAAGTCGGCCAACGCTGCAGCGCTGCGATCGATCAGGAGGGGAAGTTTCAGACCAACCGGACCCAACGAGCCAAATCCCGCACCACAGGCAGCACGCACTTTGTCCTCATCCGCCATCTGAAGCGGCGCGGCAACACCGGGAATCTTTTGTGCTTTCAACGCGTTCAGCTGATGATCTCCGCGCAGAATGAGAGCGATCAATTCACCCTCTTCCTCGCCTTCGACCACTAACGTTTTTACGCTGTTTGCGGCATCAACTGACAGGAAGCTGGCCAGTGCTTCTATGGTTTTAATCCCGGGCGTGGATACTTTCTTCAGGTCGGCCCCAGGTGCTGCTCGCCCTTCCGGGGGTGCGAGTGCTTCGGCCATCTCGACGTTCGCCGCATAGTCGCTACCGTCACTGAATGCGATCGCATCCTCGCCTGAACTTGCCAGTACATGGAACTCGTGGGAAGCGCTGCCGCCGATACTGCCTGTATCTGCAATCACGGGCCTAAATTCGAGGCCCAGGCGCGTAAAAATGTTCGTATAAGCACTAAACATAGTCTGATAGGTCTGTTCCAGCGAGGCCTGGTTCAGGTGGAAGGAGTAGGCGTCCTTCATCAAAAACTCGCGAGAGCGCATGATGCCGAACCGGGGTCGGATCTCATCCCGCACTTTGGTCTGTATCTGGTAGAAATTAAGTGGGAGTTGCTTATAACTTTTAATCTCATCCCGCACCAGGCCGGTGATGACCTCTTCGTGCGTGGGGCCCAGGCAAAAGTCCCGTTGGTGGCGGTCCTGAATGCGCAGTAACTCGGGGCCGTACTGCTCCCAGCGTCCGGATTCATGCCATAACTCCGCCGGTTGCACTATCGGCATGCTCACTTCCTGGGCGCCGGATTCATTCATCTCCTGGCGCACAACGGCTTCCACCTTCCGCAGTACGCGCAGGCCAAGGGGCAGCCAGGTATACAGCCCTGCTGCCAGCTTGCGTATCAGGCCCGCACGGAGCATTAACTGATGGCTGATAACTTCGGCATCGGCAGGTGTTTCTTTTTGTGTAGCGATCAGGAATCGACTGGTGCGCATGAATGTTTCCGATTAATGGGTTTGCAAGAGGGCGCCTAGTTTACGTCTGAATACTCAGAGCGTACAGAGTCGTTTTGGAACGCGTATTGCAATGTTAAAAACGCTTTAACATTTGGGAAAAGACCTAACGCTGCCATTGCGCTTTTGTTGGGTGTGCCACTCTGAGACTAAAAATACAGGGTTTTTATGCGTCGACCGAAGAAAACACTTGTATTGTAGCGTTTCATGATTTATACATGATTTCGCAACTTGTATCGTCGCTTATTTCGAGATTTTGGAAAGCGCTTAGTGCAAGTTAGCAGGGGTTTAAATTTTAAACATTAGGAAGGGTTGAAAATAATATGGCGACTAAAAAAGCAGCTAAAAAGGCTCCAAAGAAAAAAGTAGCAAAAAAGGCTCCCGCTCGTAAAAA
>PKCY01000008.1 GCA_002862985.1 Haliea sp. | reverse complement strand
TCAACACAGCAGCCGAAAAGAAATTTGGCGTCACAAGTGAGTGGTATGAGCAACAAAGCGACTCGGTTAAAGCGCAATCCGATTTTGCTAATGCGCACTATTGGGAGCAAGGCGGGTTCGCCGTGATGCCTCTGATAGCGCCCGCTATATTCACACCCGATCGTCTGAAATCCGGGTTGGAGTTTGTGCAAAATTACTATCACGCCAATGGGGTTACCTTGGGAGCAGAGCCCGGCGGGATGGCCTCAAAGCCAATGCAGGCAATACAAAATTCGGTCCTCAGTAATGCGGACTCCCCATTTCGCTTTTATTACATAGTAGATGGAAAGTCAGTGACGGGTGCTTTCGAGGATGAACAAGTCATTGATGAGAGTGAAAAAATGCTCACATGGGGCCGGGGCATGACTGCGTTCCTGCCTAAGCAGGTCAAGCTATTCGCAGACGGCGCCATCTTTTCGCAGGCAATGCAGGTTCGTGACGGCTACAGTGACGGACACGAGGGCGAGTGGATGATGGACCCCAAGTTCTTCGCTCGAACGATGAAAGTATACTGGGACGCAGGCTATCAGCTGCACATACACGTCAATGGTGATGCCGGTTTGGATATGGTGCTCGACGAACTCGAGGAGAACCTGCGCCGCAATCCGCGCACAGATCACAGAACGGTGATCATTCATTTCGCCATATCCACTCCGGAGCAGGTAGCCCGGATCAAAGAGCTGGGCGCGATCGTCAGCGGCAATCCCTATTACCCGGTGGCACTGGCTGACAATTATCGCGCGAATGGGCTCGAGCCAGCACGTGCCGATCCAATGGTGCGAATGGGCGATGTGGAGAAAGCTGGAATCTCATATTCCTTCCACTCAGATATGCCGATGGCCCCAGGCCAGCCCCTGTTACTCATGTGGTCGGGCGTGAATCGCGTAACCAATGATGGCAATGTGCGCGGGCCCGAGCAACGTGTCAGCAGGCTTGGCGCTCTTAAGGCGGTCACTCTGGAGGCGGCTTATTCGCTCCAACTTGAAGATGAAGTGGGTAGTATCGAACCCGGGAAATTAGCCAACTTTACAATTCTCGAAGAAAATCCGGTGACCTTCGACGCAATGAAGATCAAGGACATCAGGATATGGGGCACAGTCCACGAAGGGCGACTCCTACCAGTGCGATCCGTTCCGGTCTCCACTACTGCGAGCGATTCGCCCCGGGGAACGCCAACCGGCCGATGAATACGACGGCGGCACACAAACTGTTATCATTCTCGCCGAACTCAACTTCATGACGGTATAACTGGAATATGTCTCTGGAAGAACTGGTAGCCAACTATGGATATGCCGCCATAGCAATCGGTACGTTCCTGGAGGGTGAGACAATTCTGGTGCTCGGTGGTTTTTCCGCTCACCGTGGTTTTTTAGACTTGAAATGGGTGATTTTTTGCGCGTTTTTGGGCAGCTTTCTTGGGGATCAAGCTGCCTTCTATATCGGCCGTTTCAGGGGTGAAAAATTCCTCGACAAGCGGCCACGCTGGAAAAAAAAATCCACAAAAGTGCTCGAAATGCTAGAAAGAAACCAATCGTCACTGATTCTGGGTTCGAGGTTTCTGTATGGCATTCGCACTGTAACCCCATTTTTAGTAGGCGCCGCCAAAATATCCCCCATTAAGTTCTTTCTTCTCGACATGATTGGTGCGGTTGTGTGGGCCGTCGTTGTCGGTGGCCTAGGCTACACATTCGGGACGGCCTTTGAAGCGGCGCTCCCTTATATCCAACACTACGAAAGACTTTTTTTGATTGCGTTCGCATGCATCGGACTCGGGTTCTGGGTTTTTCGCTTACTTACCCGCAAACGCACAAATAAATCTGCCTGAGCGACATCAGGCAGCACGCAGTGCTCTGCCCAATCGCTCCCCACCCAGCGCGCTTGTCACTGCACCGTCCTGCCACACTGGCTCCCCGTTGATCAGAACCGAGGTGACAACGCCCTCTGGTCGATTGAGCATCTGCTTGTGTTTGAACAGTTCGCGGTACTCCAGCACCCGTGTGTCGTTCGAGTCCCAAGTCTTTAACACCTCCGGATCCACGAGCACGACATCTGCCTGTGCACCGATCTCCAGCGTGCCCACATCCAGGCCGAAAAATTCCGCCGGCTCGCGAGTCAGTCGCTTGACCATAGTGCTTACTGTTTCCAGCGATTGCGCCTGGGCCAACTTCAGCGACATCAGGTTCGCATCGAAAAAAGCCATGTTTGTAATGTGCGCGCCGGAGTCGTTAAAACCGGGCATTGCGTGCTTGTAAAGTAGTAGATCGAGCGTGGCCTTATTACCGACATTGCCCACATCTACCCAGAAGCGGAAGTCTTTATCATAGGTGCGCATCATGTGCAGCATGAACTCGGCATCATCTCGAATGGGCCGCGGAAACAGCTCGAAGGCGGCGCGCTCTTCGTCTGACCGCGCGGCTCCCTGCGCGCCATACTGAAAGCGTTCCACGCGATCAAAAACGGCCTGCATACTTTCGCCCTCCCAATCGACGACCGGTGCACCGTCGAAGATCATCAGGTGCAAGTCGCGAATCACAAGATTTTCCGGGGCGCCCAGCTTGGTTTTAAGGTGCGCCAAATTGCGGCCACGACGACCGTAGTGCCAATCTTCTCGGAAGCGACGGGCATAGTCCGGGTTATTAAGCAGCGCCATACGGCCTTCAACATCTTCATATTCCTTGGCAATCAACTCGCAGGTCGTTTCCAGTTCCTCATAAAGCGGCGAGACAATGCCATCCGACCAAATACGGAAATTGGTGCCCAGCGCCTGGAAGTGTATGTCACCCTTAAACACACGGCTGTTGAGCAGGGCGGCAAATCCGAGGAAGCCCTTATGCGCCTTGGGCATCAGGACGAATTCCATTACCGACAGAGCGGAGGTTTTCAGTGTTTTGCCAAACAGCCGACCACTGGAAAGCATAAAATAAAGGAAGGCCTTGAGGCGATTTTCAATAATAGGCGTGGTTTGCCATACCCGATCATATTTTCGCAGCACCTTGAGCAGACGCTTCATTTCACCAAAACTGGCGAACTGTGTGGGAATACGCTTGGCCGTATGAGGCTCAGTGGCAAGATAATGGAAGGGCAAGCCATCCGTACTCATACCCAGATAGCCCTGGGCCATACCCTGCTCCAGCAGCTGTTCCATGCGCGTCAACTCTTCCTCGGTCGGGTCGCGACTCACGCTGTCGGCGAGGCCCATCACCTCTACTCTGAGCATTGAGTGAGGAATAAACGCGCCGATATTGGGTCCCAAAGGAATGTTTTCAAAGTGATCCAGGTAATCGCCGGTGTTGTCCCATTCCACTGCTTCCACACACTGGCGGAGCACCGTTTTGGGAATGTTCTCTACTCGGGTAAAGCAATCGACGATAGGGTTCTGATCACCGCTTTGTTGGCGACCAAAGCACGTGCCCAGGCTGCAATTACCCACCAGCACGGTGGTGGTCCCGTGCCTGACCACCTCGGGCAGTCCCGGCTCCAAATCGACTTCCAGATCAAGGTGAGTATGAATGTCTAACAGGCCGGGCATCAGCCACTTGCCCTCGCCGTCGATGACCCGCATCGCCTCCTTGGCTGGCAACCTAGTGCCCCGAGCGGCGATACGCCCGCCAGCAATGGCGATATCCTGCTCCCGAGGTTCAGTTCCAGTCCCATCAAATACCAGTGCATTCTGAATCAGTGTGTCCCAGGTTTTATTCGCCATCACGTCTTTCCTTGCTAAAAGCTTCCGTTTGCCGGGGTAGTATCAAGCCACTGAAGGGCGCCGCAGTCAATCGACACCGCCTGATTCACACTGGAATATATCCGAATGCGGGTGCATGATCTATGCTCTGCCACCATGTTTGCCGGGATGCCACACTGCCCGATAACTAAATAGCCAATCCTGAGGACTCCAACGAATGGACTCAATTTCCTTCGACAACAGCTATGCGCGTCTCCCCGAGCGGTTTCACTCTCAACAGCCACCGGCACCCGTGGCCGAGCCGAGCCCGATACGGGTCAACCGTGCCCTCGCGACCGAACTGGGAATCGATGCCGACTGGCTGGCAGGCGATGCGGGCACGCAGCTTGTGGCTGGCAACACCACGGTTGCTGGATCCGAGCCCATCGCCACCGTGTACGCTGGACATCAGTTTGGCGGTTACAACCCACAGTTGGGCGATGGCCGGGCCGTCCTGCTGGGCGAGGTGCTGACCCCGGATGGCAGCCGATTTGATCTGCAACTCAAAGGGTCCGGACCCACCCGCTACTCGCGCGGTGGGGATGGCCGCTCGGGGATCGGACCCGTGTTGCGTGAGTATATTCTCAGTGAGGCCATGCATCGCCTCGGCGTTCCCACCACGCGGGCGCTCGCGGCAGCATCTACTGGGGAGTTCGTCCAACGGGAGCGCTTTCTGCCGGGTGCAGTATTGGCTCGAGTAGCCAGTAGCCATATCCGCATTGGCACATTCCAATATTTTGCCGCGCAGCGGGATAAGGAGGCACTGCAACTGTTAGCCGACCATGTGATTGCGCGTCACTATCGGGATGCTCAAAGCAGCGACAATCGCGTATTGGCACTACTTGGGGGCGTGATTTCCCGACAGGCGTACCTAATCGCCCAGTGGCAGCTGTTGGGGTTCATTCACGGTGTGATGAACACCGATAATATGCTCGTCTGTGGCGAAACTGTCGACTACGGGCCCTGCGCATTTATGGACCAGTTCAATCCTGACCAGGTGTACAGCTCGATAGACCACGGTGGACGCTATGCTTACCGGAATCAACCGTCGATTGCGCACTGGAATCTCTCGCAACTGGCGCAGGCTCTGCTACCGATCATGCATGACGACCCAGAAGAGGCGGTCGCCCTGGCGCAGACAGCTATCGATACTTTTCCCAACCAATTTCTTAAGGCCAATACGCAGGGCATGGCCCGCAAGCTAGGTCTGCAAACGATTGGCGAAACGGACACCTCCCTGGTGGAAGATCTATGGCAACTGATGGCAGAGCAAAAACTGGACTTTACACTCGTTTTTCGTCGGCTGGCCGACCTTGCGGATAATAGCAACGAGGGGGCCAGTAGCGTTGCTGGACTCTTTGAATTTCCAGACAGCATGCAACCCTGGCTGGAACGCTGGCGCGAGCGATTGACACAAGATTCCCAATCAAGCACTGAACAACAGGCCCAGATGTACCGTGCCAACCCGGTTTTTATCCCGCGCAATCACCTTGTAGAGGCCGCTATCGCAGCGGCTACTGACAGAGACGACCTCGACGTATTTCACCAGCTTGTCGAAGTTTTAGAGAATCCGCACCAATACAGCGCGGACCGCGCCCTTTACGCCACGCCACCGGAACCCGAGCAGGTGGTCAATCAAACCTTCTGTGGCACTTAACGGAGTATTCTATTGGACACTGGCAACCGCGCGATCCCAAGCCACTCCCAATATTTTCCGGTTCATCCAACAACACTTAGACATTCAACACACGAAAACAATCATGTCGGGAGGTTACGAACTCAAAATAGCCAAAAGTGGGCAATTCTTTTTCAAGCTGCTGGCTGACGCCGCGGGGCATCCCCAGAGGCGCCGCTGTCCAGGCACTACCGCCACAGTAAACGAAATCCGTATTCGTCTACGCACCCACAAACCAGTATAATTGCTCGACTCTTTGTGACACGCCCACATACTTAACAACGCGCGAGCCCGATTTTGAACACTGAATTTTTCGGTAAAACCCTGTCCGGCCCCTTCACTATTCCCTCGGGCATCGTCACTACCGCAACGTCTATCATCCAATATTTCTTTGATCACGTGCCGCAAGTAGGCGTCATAACAACAAAGAGCATCGGCCTGGAGCCGCGCGAAGGTAACCGCGAGCCGATTTACAGCCAGTACGCTCCAGGCTGCTTCGTCAACGCGGTTGGCCTGACCAACCCCGGTGCTCAGGCCTCGCTTGAGCTTTTAGGCGCACTATCAATTCCCGCTGACCGCTTTCTCCTGACCTCTATTTTTGGTGGCAGTGTCGAGGAGTTTGTCGCAGTAGCAAAAATTTTGGCGCCAGTTTCGGACGGGCTGGAGCTCAATCTCTCCTGCCCGCACGCCAGCGGCTATGGCATGGCGATGGGACAGGACCCGGACCTGGTCAAGGAAATCACCGCCGCTGTCAAAGCGGTGGTTGATATTCCGATCATTCCAAAGCTCACGCCCAACACTAACGATATCGCAAGCATTGCGCAGGCCGCCATTGCCGGCGGCGCCGACGGCGTGTGTGCAATCAATACCGCGGGGCCCGGATATACGTCCGCACACGGGCAACCGGTACTGAGTAACGGCGCGGGCGGCATGTCCGGCAAGGGTGTTTTGCCTATTGGCCTGAAATGCGTGCGTGAGGTGGCCGCAGTTACAGACGCACCCATTATAGCGTGCGGCGGTGTTAGCAGTGCAGACGATGTGCGGGCATACCTTGACGCCGGCGCTGCAGTTATCGGCGTGGGCTCTTCCCTCACTGGACTCACCACCGATGAAATCGCCCACTACTTCCAAACTCTGAGCAATGACCTGGACAGCGGCACCAATCGTGCCGAATCGCAGGTTCGCTACGATATCGATATGAATTTCCGACCGGTGACTCTGGTGAAAAACGAGACGGTATGTCACGACATCTGTCTTTTGGCCTTCGACCAAAAAATTAATATTCAGGCAGGCGAATTCATCTTTCTGTGGATACCCGGTGTGGGAGAAAAGCCGTTTTCAGCGCTGACCGATGATCCTTTCTCTCTGGTGGTGATCGATGTCGGACATTTCACCCACGCTTTAATGGAATTAACGCCCGGCACCGTCGCCTATGTACGCGGGCCCCATGGCATACCTGCAGCACCCGCTGAAGACGCAACTATTATGGCCGTAGCTGGTGGCACCGGTCTCGCGGCCGTTTACCAGTTGGCCCGTGATTTTGGCAATGCGGAGGTGTTTACGGGTGCGCGCACCGCCGAGCGCCTGTACTATCTCGATGAGTGCCGCCGGGTGGCCAAGGTACATGTGGCCACTGACGATGGCAGTGCCGGCTTCCACGGTGTCGTCACCGAGCTGTTGCGAGAGCGCCTGCAGGCAATGAGCGAGCAGGAACGAGAAAAACTGGTATTTTACAATTGCGGACCCCAGCCAATGGTGCATGCCGCTATCGCAGTGCAACGAGAATTTTGTGGCGCGCATCAGATTTATAGTGCCATTGATTATCTGACCAAGTGCGGGGTGGGTATCTGCGGCGCCTGCGCAACACCCGATGGTCTTCGTTTATGTGTGGACGGCCCTTTTCTGGAAGCGCAGTGACGACATCATTCAAACAACAAAGGTAGCTATGCCATGCCCACTGGTAAGGACATCTATAACGCCCCTTGGGAAAAATCGTTTAATCGAATACTGACGCCACTGGATGAATTTATTCACCGGCAGACCACCAGTGGTGTTCTGCTGATGGTTTGTGCGGTTATCGCGCTGGCAATCGCTAACAGTCCACTGCATGAACAGTACGAGCGTTTCCTGTATACCAAAATTGCGCTGAGCATGGGCGGGGCAGAGTTTTCCCTTTCGATTCACCACTGGATTAACGAAGCCCTCATGGCAATGTTCTTTTTCATCATGGGTCTGGAGCTGAAACGCGAGCTTATGGTGGGAGAGCTGTCTTCACCCAAGCAGGCGCTGCTGCCAATCATGGCTGCGATCGGCGGGATGGTAGTACCGGCACTTTTCTATGTTGTTTTTAATACGTCAGGCTCGGGAACAGGTGGTTGGGGCATTCCCATGGCGACGGATATCGCCTTCGCTATTGGCGCATTGAGTTTGCTCGGCAATCGAATCCCTAAAACACTAGTTACGTTTCTCATTGCGCTCGCGATCGTTGATGACCTGGGCGCGGTTGCGGTCATCGCCCTCTTCTACACAGAGTCAATTGACTTGCAGGCTTTGATCTATGCCGGAGCGTGCACCATCCTGTTAATAGCACTGAACCTGGGCGGCATCCGTCGCCCACTCCCCTATGCAGCGGTTGGTATACTACTGTGGGCGGCGATGTTGGCCAGCGGCATCCATGCCACTATTGCAGGTATTGTGGTGGCGTTTGTCATCCCCATTCGGCCCAAGTTCAAGCCACGACAATTCATTGATCGGGTGACGGATAATGCAGCGCAAATGCGCGAAGCCGTGGAGCAAGACGCGGACATTATTCACAACAATCGACTGCGCTCTCTGGTAATTTCCCTCGGTGATGGCGTGCACCTCGTGCAAGCCCCAGCCCAGCGTATTGAACATGCACTGCATCTGCCTGTCGCCTATCTGGTGATTCCAATATTTGCCCTGGCCAATGCCGGCATTCCCATAGACTTCGCGGGTATCGGGGAATACTTTCAGCACCCAATTGCCCTGGGCGTGCTGGCTGGGCTATTTTTTGGTAAACCAGTAGGTATCGCTGGCATGACTTGGCTTACGGTAAAGTTGGGCTGGGCCAGCTTGCCTACCGGATTGAATATGAACCACATTGTGGGTGTTGGGCTACTCGGCGGTATCGGGTTTACAATGTCCATTTTCATCGCTGACCTGGGTTTTGCCAGCTCGGCGGAAGACCTGCTGATGGCCAAGACCGGAATTTTAGTAGCGTCTGCGCTGGCCGGCTTCGGTGGCTTCTTCTGGTTAATGTTGCACACTCGAAATCCGACCTCAAGACAGGATTGAATAGGCAAATCGAATACGGAGTAATGCTATATGGCACTTGAACCGGGACCTATGTGCGTCATCCATAACTTCTTTACCACCAAATCTGAAGTACTGACAGATATCGACAAGCTGGATTTTTGGCCTACGACTTACGTGTCTGACCGCATGGATGAACTACCCCTGCACTGGCACGATGTGGACAACTGCGGTTACGTTTTATCGGGCAGCAGTTATGTGCTGGATGAAAACGGCAACCGCGTGGAGCTAGGGCCAGGCGACAAACTTGTCATTCCCGCGGGGGCAATTCATGCCGAAGGTGAAGTGACAGAGCGCATGGTTTACATTGTGGGCCTGTCGGTCGCAGAAAACCTGTTCGACAAACTGACTCTACTGGATCCGTCAGATAGCCCGTTGAAGTCTTAGTTACAGAATCAATAGTTATAACCGAGCAGCTCAATGTCTGATTTCATTGTGCGAGCTACTATATCGATGGCCTGATCTGTGTAGTTGGGGCGATAATCCCGGCTTCGCCCCTGACTGACATTAATTTGTTCGGAAAACCCCGGACTACTCAACTGTATTTTACTATCGACATAAGCCATATCCGATTCAATATTCTCGACTTTTCCAATGAAGTCGACCAGCTTTTCTTCCTCATTGCGATACATCCAATGTATTTGCTGCGCAATATACGGCATGCCATTTTTCTCTTGCTCCAAGAGAAATCCTTCGAATGAATTAGCCATCGCGAGTTTGTGTAGTGGATGAAATATCTTCCGTCGAAAATAAAAATAGGCCGATAGACAGCGGTCCCAAGGGTTACGCACAAACGCAAATGAAAACAGGGAGGAATATTGTGCGTCACTCAGGATTGCCTCCAACTGCTCGGCCCGAAGGTGCGCTGTGGTTCGGATATCTCTTTGACGGCAATACTCTCGCACGCGCGGATTGATTCCCCGCCCTGGTACTGGCGGAACCAACTTGCTCAATACAGAAGAGTGCCCAGCGTAGGCGCTAAAAGTCCCAAGCGCAAAATTCAATTTCTGTTCATGGCGGCCTACAAAGTCGTAGGAGTGATTTAGTAGATGCGCCTTGATACTTTTCCCCGCCGCCTTGGGTACATGCACAAAGAGATAACCGTATTGCTGATTGAGTATGGTCATTGGTTTTCAGAATCAGGTTTTGAGGGTATAACGGCCCATAACACCCGAGATGCGACGCAACAGCCACTTCGGTGTTGCTCTTCCTGTTATCGTCGCCGCCAAATTCACTGCTCCGGGTACGCAAATTGCATCGCCCTTAATGCAAGCGCGATAACCCTGAGCTGCGACGTCTTCAACGTCACCGACAATAAATTCGGGAATTTTGAGTCCGCTACTTTTCTCTTTCGCATTCGCAACCATATTGGTCGCGGTAATGCCGGGACACAACGCAGTAACGGTAACACCTGTTCCCGTTAGCTCTTCCGCAAGTGATTCTGACAGCGACAGCACGTATGCCTTGGTGGCAGCGTATGTGGCCAGACTCGGTACCGGCTGAAAGGCCGCTATAGAAGCTACATTGAGGATGCGACCCTTACCACGCTTCACCATTGAGGGAAGAAACTGACTCAACATGCTGGTCAAACCGCTGATGTTCAGATCGATCAGACCCTGGTGAGCGTTGCCAGTTAACCCAACAAAACTCCCGTGCTCAAGCACACCAGCGCAATTAACCAGAATATCTACCTGAACTTCGATCTTACCCAGTGTTGTAACAAGTTTTTTTGCTGCACCGCGACGAGACAAATCTGCAGGCTCAACCAAAACTTCTATTTTGTAGTCCTTCGCAAGTCGTCGCTTTAGCGCCAAAAGCTTGTCTTCGCTACGTGCCACTAGCACGAGATCGTAACCATCGCGGGCAAAGTTCTCTGCCAGCGCTTCACCGATACCTGACGAGGCGCCTGTTATCAGGACTGTATCTGTATTCATGAGCAGAACTCCAGACTGCAAACGGTGTATGCCAGGAAAGTGGCCGGTACCCGCGAATAACTTTTAACTGTTTACAGTTTAACGCATCGGGGTTCTAGTGCAGAGCTTATTTCGCAACTTTACTCACAGCGCGCACTTAACTGGATAACACAGATACGCACGCGAAGTATCAGCTACAAGCGAACCACTGCGTACTCAATGCCATGGTCAGTCATCGTAAAAAGGCCTGGAAAGTTCGGTCCAATCTGTGTTGCCATCGTTCGGCAGGATTTCAAATGCCGGCAAGCCCAGCTCTTTAAATCGCGGACGAATCTTCTGGGTCAATAATCCAATGCGCTTAAGGTTGAGGATAATTCTGGCGAATACAACATTACGAAATTGTTACCGCGCTTGAACGCGAGTTTTCGCGGCGGCGTGGAGTTTTGCATTGCAGGTGGGTCAGTCCTGCTTCTGGTACTCACGCGGTGACACCCCCACGTGGTGGCTAAACGTACGAGAGAAATAGGCCGGGTCCGGGTAACCAACACTGGCCCCAATCTCCGCGATACCCAGGGCGCAGTTGCGCAGCAATTGTGCCGCCTGCACCATGCGCAATTCGTCTCGGTAACCGAGCACGCTCAAGCCGCACTGTTCCCGAAAGAGGCCGGCCAGTCGCGAAGCGGACATATTTGCGGCGTCTGCCACATCACCCAGGCTGAAGGTTTCGTAGCAATGCAGTTCGATAAAGTGTCGGGCGCGCTCGATCCGCGAGTCCCGGCTCGGTCGAAAGTCCTCAGGCAAACAGGCTCTGCAACGAAGAATCAGCTGCTCCAGCAGGTTGTGGGCAAGTTCGGCGCGCATGGCCTGCTCCGACTGCAGACAGCGCTCGAGCTCTCCAAATGCTGAGGCAACTTCTGCTTGTACTGTCGGTGGCACTGACAGGTGACTGACCTTGGTGGCAAAATGGGGCCAGTTAAGCCATTCGCGCCAGCGCGAGTCCGGGTGAAAAACCGTCCAGAAGTATCCCCACTCTTTAAAGCCCAGCAGAGCCTGAAGTGTGTACAGCGCCCCTGGCGCCACCAATAACACCTGGCCGGACTGCACTGGAAGGTCGCGCCCCCCGCCCCGCAGGCGCGCCCCGCCCAAATCACAGTAGAGCAGACTCCAACTCTGCTCGCTCTGACTTGCGTAGGAAAAACCCGTTTGCAGCCGCGCCTGGTCCCACTGGGCATAGCCAACGGTGATCGGGGCCCTAAATAACAGGTTGGGATCCAGACAGGCTAGATAATCCTGCAAGAATGCGTTGGCCTCGGTCTCGCTGAAGCCACCACCTACAGCCCATGTAATACCCCATTTTGGCACCAGTTCCGCCAGCGGGCTCCCAGCGGGCAACTCGCGCTGCAACGCCTGAACATAGGCCATGAAGCTGCGCCTGTCGATGGGTGTCGCCAACTGCTCAAACCATGCGCTGGCGCGCTCCAGACGGGGCGGATCCACGGCGCGACTGGCGAGGATGTCGTAGAGCACATTGGCGGTGTCGCGCTTATGACTCATATCGATAATATCGTCCAAGTATTCGATGCAATGCTAATACTAGGCCGGAACCACACAGTAGTAAATTAGCGATAGGCCCATCCCTATGAGGAACTGACAAAGTGACCATCACAGAAAAACTCCTGATCAAAAACGGTACCGTGGTAGATGGCACCGCCGCACCCGCCTACCGTGCTGATGTCCGCCTGCAAGATGGCCACATCGCCGAAATCGGTGAAAATTTGTCAGCCACTGGCGATGAACGCGTAGTCGATGCCACCGACTGTATCGTCGCGCCAGGGTTTATAGAATCTCATACCCACTACGACGGCTCCATGTGGTGGGACGACCGACTCGACCCGCTGCCCGGCTATGGCGCCACGACCCAAGTCATGGGCAATTGCGGCTTTGCCACCGCCCCGCTGTCCGATGATGCAGCGGTGCGACGTGAAGTGGTGAAAATCTTTTCCTTCTTCGAGGACATTCCCGAGGAGCCCTTTATTGCGTCGCTGCCTTGGGACTGGCGCACATGGCCCGAGTATAAGGAGTCCATGGTGAACAAGGTGCAGGTCCCCCTGAACTACGCGGTATATTGCGGACACATCGCCCTGCGACTGGCGGCGATGGGCATGGACGCCTGGGATCGCGCGGCCACTCCCGAGGAAATCAAGCACATGGCCAGCATGCTGGAAGAGGCCATGAGCGCAGGTGCCATGGGTATGTCTTCCAATCTCATGGATCACGATGGCGACGACCGACCGGTCCCCAGCCTCAAGGCCGACGACGCAGAATTCCGCGCTCTGCTGGAAGTACTGGGTCGCTACCCGGGCAGCAGCCTGCAAATCATCCTGGATACCTTCCGCAATATGACGGCGGCAGAGTCGTTGGAGCGGCTGGCGCGATTGAGCGAAGACCTAAACGTGCGAGTGCAATGGGGCGGCGTGCCCACGTTGGAATTTCAGCGTGACCTGATGGGGATACAAGCACCGCTGGTAGAGGCACACAAAAAGCTCAAAGAGGAGGGCCGCGATTTCTGGACGGGGTTTGCGCACATTTCTATCACTTCAACACTGAGTGTGCAGAGTTCATTAATATTTGCCCAGTCCAACGATTATGTCTGGCACGAAGTGGTCATAGCCGAAGGCGATGAGGCCAAAACGAATGTCCTTCGCGATCCCGACTGGCGCGCCCGTGCGCGCAACTCCTGGAACACAGAGACCTTCGAATTTTCTCCCTTCCCCGAGGGGCGGGCAGAAAATTTACAGCTACTCAACAGCGACAACGGGGTTGGTCCCATCGGTGTCAGCGTGGGTGAATACCAACAGCAAATTGGCGCCGAGCATCCCTCGGACGCCATGGCAGAGTGGTTGCTCGCCAATGGACTGGAATCCACCGTGACCATGCCGCCCTTTG
>PKCY01000012.1 GCA_002862985.1 Haliea sp. | reverse complement strand
TAGGAGGTGCCCGGTTCTTCTATAGTGAAGCTTGCATCCACATCACCCAATACAATGGCATAGAGCGCTGTGTCATTGCGGGTATAGCGTAATTCGCGACCGCGTTTGTTGTGAAAGCGTGTCCACGGGCGAGTGGCATAAATGGCCTCGCTGTTTACCGCCATCCAGTTACCCAGGCCTAGCAGCGGCGCCTGCTGAATGATCGGTATCTGGCCGAAGCTATCCGGGCCGACATTGATTAACACGTTGCCATTTTTGGAAACGGTATCGATCAGGTAGTCGATTAACTCATTGGAAGACAGCATATCTGCCGCCGTTTCGCTTGAATTGTAGGCGAAGGAGCCGCCTAGTCCACGGGTGGTCTCCCATTTGAACGGGGGAATGTCGACGAAGCTGTCGTACTCTGCGGTTTTATAGCCGAAGCGCGCGGGGTCATCCTCCATATTGGCGGATTGATTGGGCAGCATGATTCTCCCGAGCGTTTTCAATACCCAGGTGACGCCAGGAATGCGTGCGATTTCTCCCAGCGCGTCGACCGGGCCCCAGCGGTCGTTGACAGTGCCTTCGGGAACCTCAGAAAAATAGTACTCAAATAATTCCCCCTGGCGCCCTTTGGAGGGGTAGCCGATATCCGCCCACAATATGTCCGGGTGATAGCGGTCGATCAGTTCTACCATGTGGTCGTAGGTGTAATCAGCATATACCTGATCCGATGGTGCGCTCATCATTATATCGCGGATGCGGTCGCCTTCATTCACCATCTGAAAGCTCCAGTCCAGGCCGGTGGAGTAGTAGGTGCCAAAACGCATACCGCGAGCGCGCACGGCAGTGGCCAGTTCACCAACCATATCGCGTTCGGATCCCCAGTTGTCGCGGTTGGGGTTGGTAACCCCACTGGGCCACAGGGTGTAGCCGTCATGGTGCTTGGTTACCAGCACAACGTACTTCGCGCCAGAATGATAAAACAAGTCTGCCCAGGCATTCGGGTCCCATTGCTGGTTAACGTGTTCCTCGAACACGGGCTTGAAGCTGGTGTAAGGCGCGTCGCCGTAGGTTTCTGCGTGGTGCCTGGAGGTCTGACTGTCGGGGTAAGCCATGGCATTGAGATACCATTCTGAATAGGGCATTTCCTTGCGTGTAGAGTCGCCAAACATGATCTCTTCAAGTTCACCCGGTTGTAGTGGTGGTCCAAACGCAAATGCCGGTACCGAGGCCGGACCCCAGTGAATAAAAATGCCTAGCTTGGCATCATCAAACCACCGCGGTATAGCGCGTGATCGACTCAGGGTGTCTTTAGAGATCGGGTCGGAGCACGCGGCAACCAGGCACAGAAGGGTCCCATAAATGAGATTACGTCTAAACGACATGGGCCAATCGAGCTGCATCTACTGTTCCCTTGTTATCCTTTACCATCGGAGCGCATTGCGTAATAAGATATGGGTTATCACTATGCTAAAGGGCGTGCGGGTGCTTCCATAGTAGAGGTTTGGTTAGCTGGGGACGAGGCGACTGCTGCACTGTCGCGCTTGATTTTCCGCCAGCGAAACGGTGACAGAATTTGTGCCCACCAGGTCATGGGAAAAGCTTCCAGGTTGGCAATGCCAATATCCTCTGGCGGCTCACGGTCTGCTGGCAGGTAGCGCGTGCCAAATACCCAATCCCAGATACTAATGGTTTGCCCGTAGTTGTGGTTTGCCTCAACTATTGTTTTGGAGTGATGCCAGCGATGCAGTTCTGCCATGCTGAAAAACCAGTTCAACGGTCCCAGGCGCAGTTGTATGTTGGCGTGCTGAAAAATACCGTGAATGGCTGTGATCAAACCGAAGTAGGCCAGCATTGTTTCGCCACTGCCCATAATTACCAGCAATAAATAAGAAGGTGCAAACGTCATAAAGGAATCGATCGGATGGAAACGCCCCGCATTTAGCCAATACAGTCGTGGCGCACTATGGTGTAAGGCGTGGAAGCGCCACAGGCCGTCCCATTCATGCTCCCAGCGGTGCACCCAGTAACCGGGTAACTCGCCGACAATTAGCACTAGGACAATCTGCGCTAGCAGCGGCCATTCGGTAGGCCACAGTCCGAGGCCAAACTGGTCGGAAAGCCAGCCACCAACAAACACACCAATAGAGACGGCCACCGGCGTAATCACCCCGAGCAGAATACCGATACTGATGGCGTGGGTTGCGTCGACTCGGACATCGGAACGATTAACATTCCAGCTGCGATGATAGGGGTACACGTGTTCGAATACGGCGACCGCGAAAAACGCCGAAATCTGTGGCCCGATGATAGCCAGCGCGGGGTCCATGCCGCCTCGTATCAGCCACCAGGAGGCAAGCACCGCGGTACCCATGACCAAGGGAAAGATCCCCCACTGAAACGCCAGCGGCGCTTTCGATTGTTTTTTTTCTGAACTCACTTTAGATCACTCCTTACCGTACCTTGTGCCTTACACCTGCCATTCTAGATGCTGCAGGGACAACAGTGTGAAACATTAAATGACAGTTGTCAATTTATGTTAGAACTCGCGCCGCCAAGGGCGCAGGGTGTCTAGCGCACTAGCAAGCCGTCAAACAGGACATTTACCGCGCTCTCGGCCTGTTCTCGAATACCGGCGCTGTCCAGTTCCCGAGCGCTCCCACTTAAGCGGGAAGTCAGTGCGGGCAGGGCGAACATGCCACCGGCGCCGTGCGTTATCAGAAAGTAGAGCAGGGTGACGGAGACAGGCGCCATGCGCCCTTCCTCTGCCAGGCGAACCAACCAGGCATCCCCGAAATCGCGAATGGGTTTGATGTACTTTGCAAAAAGATAGTCCAGTCGAGGCCCGGGCTGGGTCGCTTCCTGATTAATGATCTGTAGCAGAGAAGGATGTAGCGCAGTCATCTCAATACAGCTGGCGATCAGACCGCGCAGCACCAACAGTTCGTCGCTGCCCAGTCTTTCGGCTTCCTGCATTAGGTCTTGTATCAGTCGGCCAAAACCATGATCGACCGCTGCATACCAGAGTTTTTCTTTTGATCCGAAGCGCTGTGGAATCAGGTTGTGACTCACATCCAGGCCGCGTGCAATCTCCCGTACAGAGGCGCCGTCATAGCCGTTCTCTGCGAAGGACTGCAGCACCGCCTCCAGAAGCGCATCATCTGAAACTGCGCTTTGTGCAGGCCGTCCTCTCGCTCTTTTTGCCACTGTCGTATAGCCCCGTATGTTTTAAATACTGTCCGCCTGGTTTGCCTACTCAGCACCGTCACGGAAATTGACCTTGAGGTTGCTGTCGCTGGTCGCTGCGACAGTCTAGAGTTCCAATGTATCCTCGGGCGGCCAGCATCGCCAATCTCTCATTTAAATTGACAGCTGTCAAATAATTCGACAAACTGCGCGCATCCGTAGTGACCGCATTCCGATTGAGGAACTGGTTGAACATCAAACCAGGTGCACTGCCCAGTGTTACGGTTTATTCGATCTAGGGGTGATCTCCCCCGGAATAACGGTTGTTATCAAGAGGCAGCAGCAATGGGATTGGTTCAATGACATCGCCGGTGACACTGACGGATATTGCATTACCAGGTCGAGCGCAGGATGCTGACTTTCATTTAGCGACTTACCAGGCCGGAAGCGGACTCGGACCCGCTGTAGTATTCGTTCACGGTTTCCCCGATCTGGCCCTGGGTTGGCAGCAGCAGTTAGTTGCTGTGGCTGAACTGGGTTTTCAAGCCATCGCGCCAGATATGCGCGGCTACGGTGGTAGTTCATGCCCCCATCCGGTGGAAGCGTATACCTTGGCCGAACTGACCGGGGACCTGGTGGCCCTGCTCGATGCGTTAGAGATTGAGAAAGCTGTTTTTGTCGGCCACGACTGGGGTGGGTTTGTAACCTGGGCAATGGCGGTGTTGCACCCGGAGCGCGTCGCTGGAATTGCGGCTGGCTGTACGCCTTATATTCCTTTCCCCAGCGTGGCGGTGCATACCGAGTTGGTCGAAGGTGATATCGACCGCCAATACGTCGCCTGGTTTCAGCAAGATGGCATCGCGGAGGCTTATATGGATCAACACGTGCGCACCATTGTGTCGAAGATCATGCGCACGGCACCACCGCTTGAGAAGGTGTACGCGGCCGCTTTTGCTGATGGCAAGTTGAATATGAATCCTTTTCTAGATGTCGAGAATGCACCGGTTATCGGTGAGCCGCTGCTGAGTGATGAACACTTCGAGCACTATGTTGCAGCGTTTACGCGCACCGGTTTTCGCGGCGGGATTAACTGGTATCGAAATATCGAAAGCAATGCCGCTGCGTATCCGAATGTGGGCGTTGCGCCCCTGGATATTCCATGTCTGATGCTCATGGCAGAGCGGGACCCAGCTCTTCGGCCCGAGTTCGCAGCGGATATGCCAGAGCGTTGCAGTGACCTGGAAATGCACATCATTGATAAAGCCGGGCACTGGGTGAATCGAGAGCAGGCAGCCGCGTTTAACGGTCATTTGATTCTCTGGCTACAGAAGAAATTCTCTTGAGGTCGTGACTGGCCTTAGTGGACGAAATTTGCGTTTACCTGTGGGCACGGCCAGTATTGCCCAGGCCATTAAAAATTAAACTCAAGGAGAGTACATGAGCAATAAAGTTGCACTGGTTACTGGCGCGAGCCGAGGCATCGGTAAACAGGCAGCCATTATGTTGGCAGCTCAGGGATTTGATGTCGCCATAACGGCGCGGACAATGGACGAGGGCGAGGTTCATGAGCACGGTGCAAGCAGCTCAGATGTCTGCGCGATAACGGGCAGTCTCAGGACTACAGCGGCCGAGATCGAAAAGCTTGGTCAGCAGGCCTTGCCTATTCGAATGGACTTGCTGGATCCGCAGTCCATTGAGCTGGCGGTCGATACTGTCATGGCAGAATGGAAGCACATCGACGTACTTCTGAACAATGGCATTTACCAGGGGCCAGGAATAATGAATCGGGTGTTGGAACTGACCCCGGCTATGATGCAAAAAGTATATCAGGGCAATGTTTTTTCGCAGCTACTGCTGGTTCAACGCTGCTTACCCCCCATGTTGGAACGAAACAGTGGTTGCGTAATTAACATGGTATCAGCCTCGGGCATGATGGATCCACCCGCCCCAACCGGCGAAGGTGGCTGGGGCTTTGCGTACGCCTCATCCAAGGCAGCATTTTTGAGAATGGTGGGTATCCTTACCGTAGAGCATCGCGACAGTTCGGTACAATTTTTCAATGTTGATCCGGGTTTTATCATCACTGAGGTAATGCAGGAGCAAGGCCTGACAGAGGAGTTCACGAAAAACTATGGTGGCGCACCGCCAACGGTGCCCGCTGCGGTTCTCGCGTGGTTAGCCACCAGTGAAGACGCCAGCCCGCATAAGGGCACAACTGTTTCAGCACAATCGTTGTGCAAAAAGCTTGGTCTGGTAAAGGGCTGGCCACAGAAAGGAGATAAGGGTTCGTGAAGAGTCGTTAGTGCCTTCGAGTATTCATAAAAATGCCTAATGCCAATACAGTCGTGGTTCTTGATTTCGAGACCACTGGGTTGTCACCTGGAGTGGGTGACCGGGCCATTGAGATCGGAGCAGTAAAGATTGAAGATGGGGAGGTGACTGACCGTTTTCAGGAATTGATGGATCCCGGGCAGTACGTGAGCGGGTATATCGAATCCTACACCGGCATTACCAATGCGATGCTCGCCCAGGCCAGACCATGTGGGGAGGTTATGCGAGATTTCGCTGAGTTTATCACTGGATATAACCTGGTTGCGCATAATGCTTCTTTTGACAAACGATTTCTTGATGCTGAACTTGAAAGAATCTCGACTGACTACTCTGGTCAGTTCTCTTGCTCAATGCTCACAGCTCGGCGCATCTGCCAGCAGGCACCGGATCACAAGCTCGGTACACTGGTCGACTTTATGAATATCCCTATAGAGGGTGTTTTTCACCGAGCACTTTATGACTCTGAAATGACAGCAAAACTCTGGTTAGCCATGTTAGACGACGTCCGCGAGCGTTACGTTCTATCGGTGATTGATTTCGGTTTGATGCAGAAGCTGGCTAAGACGCCAAAACACGCCGTGGACAGCTTCTGGAGGGCCACGTGTCATAAAGGCGATTAGATCCATTATTCTGGTCCCTACAAAAAACCCAAAAAGCTCACGGGCAAACTACTCAAGGGTAGTTGTATGAGTCGTCTTCAGCGGCCATTGGCAAAAAAAATTGAGTGCGGTCAACCCACTGCCTGGCGTAATTGGGCTACCATGCACAGCAATCCGAAAATCAGGAAGCAGAAATGAGTAATGAACTGGGCGCGCTTTTTAGCCCCTATACCCTGAACAAACTCACACTTAATAATCGTGTCGTTATGGCTCCCATGACTCGCGAGTTTTCACCCAATGCCATTCCTGGTGATGATGTAGCCAGTTACTATCGGCGTCGAGCTGAAGGTGGCACCGGGTTGATTATTACCGAGGGAACCACCATTAATGATCCGGTAGCGTCTATGGGTGAAAGTATTCCGGCATTCCATGGCGAGCAAGCCCTGGCGGGCTGGAAGAATGTCGTTGATCAGGTTCACGGTGCCGGCGGTAAGATTTTCCCCCAGCTCTGGCACGTTGGAATTACCCGTGACCCCACGAAAATGAACAATCCCGATTTGACCAATGTCAGCCCCTCCGGGTTGCTGGCGCCGGGCAAAAAAATCGCTGAACCCCTGACCGGCAAGCAGATTGAAAGCCTGATTGCGAGTTTCGCCAGCGCCGCCGCGGACGCTCAGCGTCTCGGCTTTGATGGTATTGAAATTCATGGTGCCCACGGCTATTTGATTGACCAGTTCTTCTGGGAAGGCCTTAACCAGCGTACTGATGCCTTCGGTGGCAGCATGGAGAATCGTGGCCGATTTGCAGTAGAGATTATTAAGGCAGCCAGGACGGCAACCGGGCCGGACTTCCCGATTGTTCTTCGCTACTCGCAGTGGAAACAGCAGGACTTTGAAGCAAAACTGGCTGATTCCCCCGAGCAACTGGAGCAATTTCTGTTGCCGCTCGCGGATGCTGGTCTTGATGGCTTCCACTGCTCTACCCGACGTTACTGGGAGCCGGAATTTGATGGCAGCGATTTGAATCTGGCGGGCTGGACTAAAAAACTCACCGGAAAAACCTCAATTACTGTCGGCTCCGTAGGGCTCAGTGCAGATTTTATTGGCGCAATAGTGATGAAAGAATCCAGCGAAATACGCGCTATCGATGATCTGCTTGCCCGGCTCGAAAACGGCGAATTCGATCTAGTTGCCGTGGGTCGTGCCTTGTTACAAGACCCACAATGGACCAATAAAGTGCGAGAAGGTCAATTGGATGCCATGCACAGTTTCGACGGCGGCGCGCTGGCAACGTTGTCATAATTTCGCGGGCTGGTTATGTACAAAGATTGCAAGTCTAGTGCAATGAGAAAGTGTAATGAGAAAGCGTAATGAGGCCGATTTATTTAGTAGCTCCAAAAAAATACGTTTCCATCTGTAATGAATGGTTTTTGCGTGTGCATAAAAAATGCTGCGCGTGAATAAAATAGCGTCGGGCTGATATCGAATGAAACAGAAAAAGTTATTGATTTTTTCAATCGTAATCGTATTTCTCTTGGGAGGACTATATGTGTTCGGCTCCACTCGTGTTCCACCGTTGTATACCATTCGCACGGAGATAATGCTGCCCGCGAGTCCGGAAAAAAGCTGGGAAGTATTGACTGACTTTGCACGTTATCCCGATTGGAATCCGTATTTGCCCAGAGTCGAAGGAAAATTGGCCGCTGGAGAAACCGTGTCGTTTACACTTGTAGACGAAAATTTTCCTGAACCCTTTGACCTCACCGCACGACTGGGTGAAGTTTCAGCCAACAAACGGTTTTACTGGTCTGGCCGGCTGGGCATTCAGGGCCTTTTCGATACGAAGCATGTTTTTGAGCTACATCCGCGCGACGACGGCAACACAGATTTATATCACTATGAGGAATTCCGGGGACTTATTCCCGCGCTATTACCGCAAAGAGAGAAACGCTCAGGATACACGCGTGCGGCTTTCGAACGAATGAATAGGGCGCTATATCAACGCCTGAAAAGAAGTGCCAGCTGATCGATTTAATGTCGAGAGTGGATTGATACGTTAATGGGCTCAGCCGAGATATTCCGGGTCTAGCCGAATTGCTCAGTTTCAGAGCGATGCAACCGCGACTATCAGATTTTTTCCCGACGAGCTCGGCGGGTCAGCGGCTTCCCATCCTCGTCTACCAGCGATTTTGGTTTTTCTCCTTTTGCGGTCTTTGATGCGCGACTTATCGTAATGAGGTCCAGCGTTTCATTATCGTTCAATTTAGTGGCATTTTTCTCCAGGGTATTCAGTTCTTCAAAACTGTACACGTCATTTTTCAACTTCTCTATTCTGTTCATAGTAGGTTCGCCTTGCTTCCTCACTAAAAGGTCACGGATTATAGTCTACGACGAAGACAAGCCATATCTTGCCCACAGTCCTATTATGACGGATTTCCAGAAAAATCTACTTTTTTTTCAGTATAATCGGAGCCTGAGTTTTCCTGATGGAGCGGGGTAGCGTGGCTGCCTGAAGAGCGGAGCTAGCGTCTACTTGTGCAGCGGCGAACGCAGCAATAGTTAAACTTCTGTTATGATTTTTGTGTAAGTAATATCACACCCGCGGCTAGCTTTATTTATGTGGACAAGTACATGAACCATTCACCTGAATACCCCGAACTAAGTTGTTATTTGTTGCCCGGACATACGCAGACGCCTGTCGATGCTGTTGCTGAAGCGCAGCAAGCTGAAGCACTGGGCCTTGGGAAAGTGTGGTTATCAGAGCGCTTTGACGTGAAAGACGCCGGTGTCATTTGCAGTGCTGCTTTGAGCACCACAAAGCATATCAAAGTCGCCACCGGGGCGACCAATGTGCATACTCGTCACCCGATGGTATTAGCCACTATGGCCAGTTCCCTCCACTACTTGTCCGGCGGTCGGTTTGAGTTAGGCCTCGCGAGGGGTGTGGGCATCCGTAATCAACTGATGGGCCTTGAGAATGTCACGAATCAGCAATTGGTAGATTGTATCGGTATATTGCGTCGGCTCTGGCACGGCGAAAAGGTGATGTATGAAGGCCCTGCCGGGAATCTGCCTTACCTGAGCATGGGCGATTGGGTCGATGCAGATATTCCTCTGCACTTTGTCGGTTTTGGCCCCAAAAGCCTGCGCTTTGCCGGCCAGCATTTTGATGGGGTGCATCTACATACGTTTATCACAGATCATGGGCTTCGCCGCGCTAGGGCATTAGTGGAGGAGGGGTGCGAAGCTGCTGGTCGTGATCCTGGTTCGGTAAAAATATGGTCTGTCCTGGCGACCGCGGTCGAACCCAGTGAGGAAGATTTCTTGCGAAAATTTGTTGCCCGCATGGCAACCTATATGCAGGCTCCCGGTTATGCGGAAATGTTGATTGCCCTCAATGAGTGGGATCCCAAAGTTCTTGAGGTGTTTCGCGCCGACACCATAGTGCAATCTATGGCCGGCGGTATTGACAGTGTCGCCACCCTGGAACAGCTGGCCCATATCCAGACGCTGATACCTGATGAATGGCTCCCGGCGGCCAGTGGGAGTTCACAGGACTGTGCTCGGGCATGGCGTAATCAACTGAATAATGGCGCTGACGGTATCGTCATCCATGGTTCAACTCCAGCGGATTTTGCGCCGGTGGTTTCGGCTTATGCGGCACTGTAGATATTTTGCTGATACGAAACGCGCGCCGCTGGCATCTGCGCACCTGCTTTCGTTCAGGGCGACGACGGGCACCGGGACAGAACATTGAAGGACATTCCAACCATTGATTTTGCAGACCTTGATCACGCACCGACGCGCGATGTACTCGACCGCGCGTGTCGAGAGTGGGGATTTTTTTATCTTACAGGCCATGGTATTGACAAACAGGTCATCGGGCAGATGCAAACGGTAATGGAATATTTTTTTGCATTACCGCTATCACAAAAAAAGGCGGTAGAACGCACAGCAGAGAACCCCTGGGGTTTCTATGATCGGGAACTCACCAAGAATGTGCGTGACTGGAAGGAAATCTTCGATGTTGGCCCAGACATACAAACCGATGCGCTCAGCGGCGCGCGGGCTCAGTGGCCCGATGAATCAGCCCCGGGGTTGCAAGGTTTCCGCAGCACAGTCATCGCTTTTTCTGCTGCGTGCGAGGCAATGGCGATGCGGCTATTACAGGCGATTAGCCAAAATCTGGGTATGCCGGCGCAGTACTTGAACAGCTTTTTCGGGGCGGATCATACCAGCTATCAGCGACTCAATTACTACCCACCCTGCTCGCAGCCTGCGCCGGCCGATGCGCCGCATGCCCCGGTTACAGGGCACCTCGGCATCAGTCACCATACCGATTCGGGCGCCATTACTGTACTCCTGCAAGATGCGCAGCCTGGCCTACAGATGTGGCAGGGCGATTGCTGGCACCTCGTTGCGCCGCATGCTGATGCGTTGGTCATCAATATAGGGGACGTGGTCCAGGTATGGTCTAACGATCGCTACCGTGCGCCGCTGCATCGGGTGCTAGCCCATGCGTCAACACCGCGCTACAGCGCACCCTACTTCTACAACCCAGATTATGCCGCGGTGTATGAGCCTTTGCCGGGCGCTTGTGATTCTGCGCATCCGCCACGCTACCAACCTATTTCCTGGGGCGAATTCCGCGCAGCGCGCGCAGTGGGTGACTACGCAGATCAGGGAGAAGAAGTTCAAATCAGTGACTATCGAATCAATACAACTTGATGCGGGCGCAGCGACCCTGAGCTTGCCGCTCTGTTGTTCCCCGGCAGGATTGGAGATTTTTTTGTCGATTTGCAGAATGCTGACAGAGAGCACCCGGGAGCTTTCACGGCATCTTTTAGGGCACCTAATTTTGCGAATTTGAGGACAGGCTGATCAAAAACACGCTATGAACGACTTTTCTACAATTGTTATTGTGGTTGCTGCGCTGTTTTCACTCATGGCTTTTAGGGCTTTCCGCAGTGCCAGCACCTTAGATTACCTATTGGGAATCACGCAGTGCGTTGGTCTACTATTACTGCTGAGTAATTACCGCCAATTCGCGTTATACCTCTTATTGGCCACTGCATTTTTTTATTTGGTAAGCCAGATAATGACCGGGGCAAAGCCGGTCAGCCGTTTACTGCCTTTAGTAGGCGCTGCAACGGTTGTTTTGTCTTTACTGACATACCCCTAAAGCGATGACCAGCTTTTGTAGGCAACGCACTACAATGACACTCAACTATATTCAACCACGAGGTAATACTGATCAGAAGCCCATGAGATTCGCATAGCGATGGCGATGATAGGCCCGGTTGCCAAAACTGGCTTCCAGTACACGGGCACGCTTCAAATATAGACCCGCATCGAATTCGTCAGTCATGCCAATACCGCCATGAATCTGGATTAGCTCGTTTGACATCTCAAATAGAAATTTACCTACCTGGCACTTCGCCAGTGAAGCCAGCTCGGACACGTTGTCTGCCTCTGCATCCACGGCCTGTAAAGCGGCCTCAACGCAAGATCGCGACTGTTCCTGCAAGGAAAAAAGTGCAGCCGCACGGTGGCCTAATGCCTGAAAGGAGCCAATGACTTTGCCGAACTGCTCCCTTGTTTTTAGGTAATCGAGTGTCATATCAAACGCCTGGGAAGCTGTTCCAAGCATTTCCGCAGCAATGCCAATGCGAGCGCGATCCAGAACTTTCTCCAGCACGGGCATGCCATCATCCAGCGAGCCCAGCACAGCAGTGGCCTCGACTCGCACATCGGTGAAAGAGAGCCTGGCATAGTCGCGGCTGTCAATCGTGGGAAGGGCGGTGCGCTCTATGCCGTCTGCTTGCGCAGGGACTATAAACAGACTAATACCTTGAGTATCTCCAGGGTTTGCCGATGTACGCGCTGCAACCAGATAATGTGTGGCCGACATTCCCTCTGCGACAAAAGTCTTTTTGCCACTGATGCAAAAGCCATCGTCGGTCTGCTCGGCCCGACATGCGGTTTGCTCGGGTTGGTGTCTTGAGGATTCATCTAGGGCGAGGGTTACCAAGGCGCTACCGTTAGCAATACTGGGCAGCAGCGCTTCTTGCTGCGCGGTGTTGCCCGCCAGCATCAGGGCACTGGCTCCGACCAGAGATGAAGAGAAAAGAGGCGATGCCGTTAGCTGCCTGCCAAGCTGCTCCAGAATAAGGCCGCAGGTGAGGTAGCCCAGGTCTGAACCACCGTACTTTTCCGGCACCAGAATGCCACTCCAGCCCATATCGACCATCGCACTCCAGGTCTCTGGCAGAAATGCCTGCTCCGATTTGCTGTCGCGCAAGGCGCGGAAACTACTCACCGGCGCCTTGTCTTTAGCCCAGGCTGTTGCCTGATCTTTAATGAGTGTCTGTTCTTCCGTAAGTACTGCCATGTTCAACCTTTTTGTGTTGTTTCGGGGAGGCCAAGAATGTTTTTGGAAATAATATTTTTCTGCACCTCGTAGGACCCGCCGTAGATAGACATTGCCTTGCCGCCTAGCCATTCCCTAACAGTATGTGTCTCTTCTCCGGAGTATTCGCCGGGCTCCCAACCCAAACCCTGGCTACCCATGATTTCCAGAAGTAGCTCAGAACGACCCTGGGCAACATCGGTGGCCGAGTTCTTGAGGATAGAGGCAGTGGCGGATACTTCGACATTACCGCCGCGCGCATCTGTCATTATGCGGGCGATGGTGAGTTCGTGGGCCGCGGTATCCATAAGATGATCTGCTAGTCGACTACGTATATCGAAGTCTGTCAGTGTGCCATCTGCGCTGGTTCCCAAATAGCGTTTGGCAACGTCCTGCAAAGGCTCTGCCGTGGTGCTGGGGGCAGGGGCATTGGTCTGGCTCTGTCGCTCGTGTTGCAGCAACCGTTTGATCACAGACCAGCCATCGTTCATCTGTCCGAGCAAGTCGTCCTTGCGTGCCTGGGCATTGGTAAAAAACGTCTCACAAAATGGCGACTCACCCGCTATTAAGCTTATGGGACGCGTTTCGATACCGGGCTGATCCATTTCAAGCATAAGAAAGCTAATGCCATTGCGCTTTGCGGCACTGCGATCTGTGCGCACCAGGGCGCCGCACCACTGACTCTTATCGGCGCCGGATGTCCACGTTTTCTGGCCATTCAATACCCATGCCTCCTCATCCAGTTCTGCACTGGTGTTAAGGGACGCAAGATCCGATCCAGCATTGGGCTCAGATAATCCTAGACACCACCGCACCTCGCCACTCGCCATCCCCGGCAGGTGCCTTGCCTTCTGCTCGGGTGTGCCATATTCCAGCAATGTGGGGCCCACCATGGTAACACCCATGCCAGCAAGGTAGGGTATTGGATTGGTGCTGCCGGCTTTAGTAATTGCTCGGCTGACAACTTTTGCCTGGGCATCCGTTAAGCCTGCCCCTCCGTATTCACGGGGCCACGTAGGTGCCCCCCAGCCCTGCGCTGCGAGTCGCTGGCGCCAGAGTTCAAAGGCGTCTTTCACCTCCTGGTCTCCAGAAACGACGCCATACATACTTATGTGCGCGCCTACCAAGCCTTTTGGCAGGTTATCTGCAACCCAATCGCCAACGCTGATTTTAAAGTCTTCGGTCATACCAGTTGTCTCCACTGCCT
>PKCY01000265.1 GCA_002862985.1 Haliea sp. | reverse complement strand
AATATCATCAGCGATAGGATTATCATCGGCTGCGTTGCGCTGCGCCACAAGAAAGACCTGCTTGTCGTTGGCCATAGCATCTTCGAGGGCTTCAATTGACTTCTCTCGGCCCACAAATAGCGGTAGCACCATGTGCGGGTATACAACCACATCTCGAAGTGGGAGCAGGGGAAGCTGAGTTACAGAGGAAGAACCCATATAGATCTCCGGGTTTTATTGGAATGTTGACAATGTTGCTTGTAGTTGTGGGCATTCACCCACAAAGCAAAGGTGAACTATCCACATTAGGCGCAACACGTTGCGATCGACAAACGTAATGCGTCGATTGTCTACTCTTCAGTAGAAGCGGTGCGGGCAGTAGGCTCACTATTCTGATAGACCAGCAGAGGCTCGGAGTCGCCCAGTATAACGGACTCGTCTATGACCACCTTGCTGACGTCATCCCGAGAAGGAATGTTGTACATGGAGTCAAGTAGAACTCCTTCTAAAATAGAGCGCAATCCCCTTGCCCCGGTTTTGCGCTCCATTCCCTTTTCGGCAATAGCTCGCAGGCCGTCCTCTCGAAAGTCGACTTCGACACCTTCCATTTCGAATAGTTTACTATACTGCTTTGTCAGCGAGTTTTTGGGCTCGGTAAGAATCTGCACCAGCGCCTCTGCGTCCAGTTCTTCGAGTGTTGCAATCACCGGCAAGCGACCCACAAACTCAGGAATCAGGCCGTAGTGCACCAGATCTTCTGGTTCCAGCCGAGACAGCACCTCACCTACATTAAGCTTCTCGTCTTTGCTCTTCACTTCCGCGCCAAAACCAATACCACCTTTTTCAGAACGGTTGCGAATAACTTTTTCCAACCCGGCAAATGCACCCCCGCAAATAAACAAAATATTGGATGTGTCCACCTGCAGAAATTCCTGCTGAGGATGCTTGCGCCCACCCTGAGGGGGAACTGAAGCCACGGTACCTTCAATAAGTTTAAGCAGTGCCTGCTGCACGCCTTCACCAGAAACATCGCGGGTAATGGATGGATTGTCAGATTTGCGAGAAATTTTGTCAATCTCGTCGATGTAGACAATACCCACCTGGGCCTTTTCCACATCGTAGTCGCATTTCTGAAGCAGCTTTTGAATGATGTTCTCTACATCCTCGCCGACATAACCAGCTTCTGTTAGGGTCGTCGCATCGGCGATAGTAAATGGGACATCGAGGAGACGCGCCAGCGTTTCGGCGAGTAATGTCTTACCGCTACCGGTAGGTCCGACCAGAAGTATATTGCTCTTACCCAGCTCAACCTCTTCGCGAGTTTTATTTGCGCTTTCCCCATGGCGAAGGCGCTTGTAATGGTTGTAAACGGCAACGGCGAGAACCTTTTTCGCCCGCTGCTGGCCAATCACATATTCGTCCAGGATCGCTTTGATTTCCTGAGGCACGGGCAGGTGATCCTGCTTTGCACCAGCGCTGCTCTCCTGTACCTCTTCGCGAATGATGTCATTGCAAAGGTCAACGCATTCGTCGCAAATGAAAACCGAAGGTCCGGCAATCAATTTGCGGACTTCGTGTTGGCTCTTGCCACAGAACGAGCAATACAGCAGCTTGCTGCCATCGTCACCGGTTTTTGTGGTTTTATCAGTCATCCTGCCGCCCTAGCTTTCTGTGTTGGCTCATGCCACGCACTTTCCATTATAAGATGATGTTTTTTAGCGATACTTGCAAGTCCCAAAAGGAACTAAATCACGTTATTTAAACATTTTCCGCCGCGACGCTCCGGCTTTCAACGACCTCATCTATAAGGCCGTATTCCTTACTCTGCTCGGCGTTCATGAAACGGTCCCGCTCTGTATCCCTTTCTATGGTTTCCAGACCCTGGCCAGTGTGCTCAGCCATCAACTCATTGAGTCGCTGACGGATTATCAGAATTTCCTTGGCCTGAATGTCTATATCAGTTGCCTGTCCTTGAGCTCCACCGCTAGGCTGGTGAATCATGGTGCGAGCATTTGGTAGACAATAGCGCTTCCCTTTGGCTCCGCCACTGAGCAGGAAAGCACCCATAGAAGCTGCCTGTCCGATACACATAGTACTAACGGCAGGCTTGATAAACTGCATTGTGTCGTAAATGGACAGGCCCGCAGTTACCGAGCCCCCCGGAGAGTTGATGTACAAGTGAATATCCTTGTCTGGATTTTCCGACTCTAAAAACAGTAGTTGAGCGACGATAAGATTGGCCATGTGATCTTCTACTGTGCCCACAGCAAAAATGACTCGCTCTTTAAGAAGCCTGGAGTAGATATCATACGAACGCTCACCGCGCGCGGTTTGCTCCACGACCATGGGAACGAGACCCAAGCTGTTTACTTGATTTTTATTCGGCTCGTCGAATTGATTTGGCATGTACAACATTCCCCGTTTGTCATTTATTCCTAAAGTTCGGCGTTCCAAACTGCCAGAGGCACTAGGCCTGATTTTGGCCGATGGCATCCTGGTAACTACATTCGCTTTCTATGATATGGGCACTTTCCAACAGCTTTTCAACCACTAGATCCTCCAATACTTTGGATTCCACGGCAGAAAGCTGCTCCTGGTTTGAGTAGTAATAGTCGATAACCTCTTGCGGGGTCTCGTAGGTGGATGCCATTTCTTCTATCGCCGCTCTAACCTTCTCTCCATCCGCCTTAATTTCATGCTTGGAAATAAACTCGGCCATCACCAACCCGAGCTTGACCCTGCGCTCCGCATTGTCCAGGAACATAGTGTCGGGAAGGAGCGATTCAAGATCCATCTCCTGGTTCCCTGCGCCACCAAATTGCTGGAGCATTTGATTACGCATCGCAGCAATTTCCTGGTTAATCAGCGCTTTCGGGACTTCCAGGGACTTGTGCGCATCAAACACCGCATCCATGACCTGCTCTTTAGTATTGGTCTGAACTGCATTACTTAGTTCCCGCGCCATATTCTCGGCTACATCTTTTCGAAATTGCTCCTCGCCGCCGTCTTTAACGCCGTATTTTGCAAACAGGTCTTGATCGATAGCCGCGGGAACCAATTCCAAGACACTGTTTAAAGTGACCTTGAACTCCACTTTCGCACCCTGCAACTCCTCATTGTGATAGTCCTCGGGAAAGCTCAGTTGCAAGGTTGTCTCATCTCCGGCATTCATGCCGACAATGCCGTCTTCAAACCCGGGTATCATGCGACCGGACCCCAGCTCCAACTCTGAGTCCTGTGCACTTCCGCCGCTGAACTCTTCGCCATCCCTGGTGCCTGCGTAGTCGATATTGACCTTGTCCTCCAGCACCGCGGAGCGGGATACAGCGTTCCACTCCCCCTGCTGCTTGCGGAACGCCTCGATAATATGGTCTACGTCATCGGGTTTCACTTCCGCGACAGATTTGTTTACCTGAAAATCTTTTATGTCGACCACGTCCACATCCGGAAAGACTTCAAACGTGGCTACGTACTCGAGATTTTTGCCGGGCTCCAGGTTTCTCGGCTCAATGTTCGGCTGGCCAGCAGGTCGCAGTTTTTCCTGAATCACCGCTTCGCGAAAAGACTGGTCCACGACCTCACCCAAGACTTCCTGACGCACACCAGCACCAAACCGTTGCCGCATCACCCGCATGGGCACTTTGCCTGGCCGAAAACCCGCCAGTTTGACATTCTGTGCCGCCTTTTCGAGTCGGTTATCCACCTCCAAATCAACCCGTTCGGCCGGGACACCGACGGTTAAACGTCGTTCCAATCCGGAAGTGGTTTCAATAGATACCTGCATGGTCTTTCCTCTTGATTCAATAACTCCGGGCCACTGGTTAGGACCTCACAATGGGCCATTTACCCGGGTTGCGCACTGTGAAGAGTGCCTGCTCTGATATGGTGCGGAAGGAGAGACTCGAACTCTCACGCCTTGCGGCACTGGAACCTAAATCCAGCGCGTATACCAATTTCGCCACTTCCGCTCTAATAACACCCGCCATACGGCTAGAAATACTTACAATAGTGTATTTTAAATACTTGATTAATAACTGTTTACTTGGATCAGAATTCAGTGATGCGGGAGCACTCACAAGGGCGGGATTCTGACACAAAGGTGGCGACTGTTCAACTACCTATGGCCTGATGATGCGGGTAATTCAGTGACTCCGAATTCCACTCACCCAACTCCGCCCGAAAAGCCATCGCCGGCTTGGAATCAGAGGGTTAAACAAGCCGGGTCAAAGGCATATTCACCGCGGAGCCACTGGCTAATTTCCACAGCCGCGTTTCCGGGCAACCCGCCGTACACGGTGGCAAGTTCGGAGCACCGCCGCCTGCCAAGGCCCGACAACCCCCGCTCTTCGAATTCTCGTCTGTCTTGAGACAACCTCTCCCAGGTCCGCGGCCCGAGAATTCGCGCTAACGCCGCATCATCGAGCCCCCCGTCACCGTATAATTCAGCGAGTCCGCTCAGTGCAGGCAGCGACAAAATACCCTGGTTCATAGGGTTGCATAAGTGCCCGCTTAGGAGTGGCCGCAGCGATTCGGACCGTCCCGCTAACTTACTCGTGTATAAAAAATTGCTGCGCGCAGCGCCATCGTTTACTGGATAATTGTCCCAAAGGATAACGGGGCGACCTAAAAGCTGTGTTATTGCCTCCAGATCGCAAACGTCGATCTTTGCGGAACAGACACTGTCCCCGGTCCAAAATATATCGCATGCGCCGGGAAGCTCTCGGCCTAGTTGTGGCCAATAGTCACGGGGCATATGGCCGAAGTGCTTTTCCAATACGGGGTCGAAAGAGTAATAAGTCGGACACACAAGGACCCTCATTTCGGGTGCCCAGTCGCAAACGTCAGACACGATTTCCGCTTGGCGGACTGCCAAACCGTCCATATCTCCGGGCATGTCGTCAAAAAGAATGGCCAGCAAAGTAGCGTCAAGCTCTCCGATCCGACCCACCTTTTGCTTGAGTTGTTCACGCTGTATTGCGCCGTATTTTCGGTACAGTTCAACGGGCGAGAGGCCTACCCCCCAATTCATGCCACGCATCCGGTACGCGCCACTTAGCTGCTGGAGTTGCTCCCACTGCAGCACAGGCCAATCTTCGGCCCACCGACCGCGCAAGTAGAAGTCATCTTTGGGGCAGTAGATGTAAGTGTTTAAACCGGACTCGTTGAGGTAATCGGCGTACGCCAAACGCGTGTCGAGCGACCATGAGCGGCCATAAAAGCCCTCAATCACACCTGAGAGGAAATCTGTAGAGGAGACCATCAGCGCACACGCATATAATCTAATGGAATTAAAAGGCATTTAGATATAGCAAAATACCTTACGAAAAAGCCAAGTAAGTGTGGAAAAGTACCAAATATGAGCGATACTTAACGCATGGCCACTTATCCCCTAGTTCAAATGAGTGGTCATCGGAGCATACCCATGCTCCTTATTGGAAGCAATTCCTTTATGTTTCACTCCTAATGGTCTTGGTGGGTCCCTTTCGGGACCCACTTTTTTATCCGCAAAATTATCTTTTTATCGATAGCTTCGCCATTACATCGAGCAATAATCTCAGGAAAGCGGCTTACATTGTGTGGGTAGGTCGATCCGACGATAAGGAACCTGCGAGGTGATTTTCAATTTTGGTATTCGCTGCAGCGTCCTGCTCGCTAAACTGTACGCCAATCCCGGCAGTCCGGTTTCCCTGAGCGCCTCTGGGGGTCACCCAGACAACCTTACCGGATATAGGCATTTTTTCAGACTCATCCATAAGGGTCAGCAACATAAACACTTCATCCCCAATGTCGTAAGCTTTATTTGTGGGTACAAAAAGTCCGCCATTATCCAGAAATGGCATATATGCCGAATATAATACGGCCTTGTCCTTGATTGTGAGCGACAGTATCCCGTTGCGGCTATTTTGTTTTAGATCACTCATGCTGACTAGTCTCCCAACTCCGTCTGGATGTTATCACCAAGAGACGCCGCGCCCAACTCTCGGCGAATTTTTGACAATAATGATTCTATCAGCAGCTGCCTGCCAGGGTTCGTTCCCGCACTCACCGCCCGTTGCAGCCGATTTATTTCATCCAGCAAGCTAAAAGCGGCGCGCGCACCTCTGGCTCGCAGCCGCTGTGCCGAAAGATTGCGCAGAAGTCGCTGCAACTCTCCCGAACAGTGCTCCAAAATGACGCTCAGTTCCGCATCGCCCCACACTGCACCCGCCTGGCCTACGGACAGCTGTCCCTGCAGCAGTGCCTCAATGGCGAGACTTCTTGCGGCAATTGACTCAGTGTCTGCACTGTCATACAGCTGTTTTGCAAGCAGTGGTCTATCCGCGGCTAGCGCAAGAAGCTTCTGGCTCTCCTCCCGGCTACCTGTAATCCCATCGAGCCAAATCAGCGAGTCTTCTTGACCGGGCATAGCCACTCGGTGAATCTGACAGCGAGAACGAATGGTCGGGGGTACGCCGTGTAAACGGTTGCACACCAAAATCAGATACGTATTCGCGGCGGGCTCCTCCAGCGGTTTCAGCAATGCGTTGAAGGCATTGACGTTCATACTATCAGCCGGCGCGAAAACGATAACCTTGCGCGTTCCAAATGCTACGGTCTTCTGAGTAAATTGCACCAGGTCCCGAACCTGGTCGATTTTTATTACTCGGCTCTTTTCCTGAGGTTGCAGCCACCTGAAATCCCCATGACCACCACTGCCACTCAATTCGCAGGCATGGCACCTGCCACAGTTTCTTCCTCCCCGAGGCTCAGAGCACAGCATCAAACGTGCTATGGAGAGCGCGAGCTGCACCTTGCCCGTGTATTGCCCGCCTACAAACAAAAGCGCATGTGGCAGATGACCGGCCGCCAGGGCAGCCGTTAGATCTGCCCATTCAGTTTTTTGCCACGGCAGAGGTTCACTGACTTTTGAAATATTATTGAGGTCAATCACCCACCGCTCCGCTGGGTTTCCCAATGGCTGAGAACGTCCCTGGCAACTCCCAAAATTTGCTGCCGGACTTCTTCTATTGAAACACTGGCATCAACTATGCGGTATCTGTCGAGGTTACATCTGGCTTGCTCGAGATAGCTAGCTCTGACACGCTCGAAGAAATCCATGGTTTCACGTTCGATCCGGTCCAATTCTCCCCGACCTCTAGCCCGAGCCATGCCTGTCTCGACCGCCACATCGAGCAAGATCGTGTAATTGGGGCGCAGACCTACCTGGACCAATTCTTCCAGCCGCTTAACCGTATCCATCGCGACGCCTCTACCTCCACTCTGGTACGCATACGTCGCATCTGTAAAGCGGTCACATAAGACCCACTGCCCCGCTGCAAGTGCAGGTTCAATACGCTCACTAATGTGTTGTGCTCGCGCGGCGAAAAGTAAAAGAAGCTCCGTCATCGCATTGATATTATCGCTGCGAGTGTCTAATAAAAGCTCGCGTATTTTTTCCCCTAGCTCAGACCCGCCGGGCTCTCGGGTCACTATAAGGTCAATGCCTTGATCTTGTAATATATTCTCTAAATAACCAAGATTCGTAGTCTTCCCTACGCCCTCTCCACCTTCAAAGGTGAGAAAAAAACCTCGAGTACTCATACTACTGCCGCTCCTCTGGAGTGGATCTATAGTTTTTCGCACGTTGGAGCTGATACTTGCGCACAGCTGCATTGTGTTGCTTGAGAGTAGCGCTAAACACATGCCCGCCATCTCCTCGTGCAACGAAATAGAGCGCGTCGCCGGCATCAGGATGCAGGGCTGCCCGAATGGCATCTACACCGGGAAGTGCAATAGGCGTTGGGGGAAGCCCCGGGTGCCGATAGGTATTGTACGGATTGCTGTCCTGCCTAAGATGCTGTCGCCGTAAATTCCCTTCAAACTCATCAGCCAGACCATAAATCACTGTAGGGTCAGTCTGGAGCAACATACCTTTTCCCAATCTGCGGGCAAACACGCCAGAAATTCTCTCTCTTTCTTCCGGAATTCCGGTCTCCCGCTCGATTATAGACGCCATAATAAGCGCCTCGTAGGGCGTTTTATACGGCACCTGTAACTCTCGCTCGGACCATTCTTCCTGTAAAACTCCACGCATGGCTTGGTGAGCATTTTGCAAAACACTCCAATCTGTAGTCCCGCGCGTAAATTGATAAGTGTCGGGCAGGAAAAGCCCCTCTGGATTCGAATGTGGTTTGATCAACTCAAGAATACGGGGATCTTCAGGACTCATTATAGTTTCCTTCAGCGCTTCTTCTTGCGCCAGGATATCAAGCGCTTTCGATAATGTTATCCCCTCTGGCAGCGTCACCCGATATTGAATCACCTTGCCACTTTGCAATAGCTCCAAAACGGATCGCGCAGTGGAGTGCTCCGGGATTACGTACTCTCCCTGCTTTAACTGCTGGTCCAAACCGGTCCAGCGACCGAAGAGCATTAACATTCGAGGATGAGCCAGCACCCCGGCAAGGTTGAGTTTGCCGGCAACTGTTCTTAGGGAATCTCCGGGGGCAACCGTGAACTCAATCCCCTCTGCAGGCAGTGTCAGTGGTGCTTCCCATCGTCGACTCAATTCAAAATAAGACGCCACACCCAGCACCATCAATACTATGAACGCAGCAGTCAATATACGGCTCATGCCACTTCTTCCAGGAACTGCTGAAATAATGCAGAACACACTTCATAATGGTCCCAGCTATTCTTGCCAAGCGTCGCAACAGGCCTCACGGCCACCAAGCTATTGCTGTAAAAAATCTCATCGGCATTATCGAGATCAGTCAAAGTTAGTTCAGCCTCGGAAACATCCAGACCGATCGACGGGGCCCATTTCTCGATAATAATTCGACGCCGAGTGCCTTCTACTCCGCAGTCAACTAGTCTCGGCGTTAATATTTTATTCTGGCTAACCACAAATATATTACCCGCGATAACGGAGATGACGTGTCCTGACTGATCAAGTACAACGCATTCATCAGCACCTTCTGCATGCCTAAAAGAGGCTGCCAATACTTGCTCTAATCGATTCAGATGCTTTATTCGAGCCAACATCGGTTGGGTTGCCAGGCGAATGGGCGCTACGCTCACATTCGCCGCGGAACTCATTTGCAAGCAGTCACGATCAATTTGGCTTCCTTCTACCAGGATCCGGATACTGGGATTTTCAGGGGGTGCATAACCACGTGGCCCAGCTCCGCGGGTAATGGTCATGCGCAGAACAGCCCAAGTCCAACCCTCCTGGCTGATAGCATTCGCTGCGCTTTCCAAGTGGCGTCGCGCTTCAAGCACACAATCCGGCATCCCCAGTACCGCTAAACCCTCGCGCAATCTATCGAAATGAAGCTCGGTAAAAAGCGCGTGACCTCTGCTCAACAAGAATGTTTCAAACAGCCCGTCACCAAAGCCAAGCCCGCGATCGGGTAATGGCAACGTTGTTGTGGGTGATCCATCAAGCCAGATCAGAATTTTTGAGGACACGGAAAATCAATCGTCTCGTCAGTCAGCCTTGCTGAAAAGTAGTGAGCCATTGGTGCCGCCAAAGCCAAAGGAGTTGGACAAAACACTGTGAATGACGCGCTCTTGAGCGGTATTAGGGACGTAATTCAAGTTGCAACCCTCATCCACCTGATCGAGATTGATAGTCGGAGGCGCTACTTGGTCACGCATGGCTAAAATAGCAAAAATAGCTTCTACGGCACCAGCGGCACCTAGAAGATGACCAATCATGGATTTAGTGGAACTAACAGCAACATCAGCCGCGGCATTTCCCAAAACCGACTCTATAGCGCGGGTCTCTGCTACATCCCCGGCATTCGTGGAAGTGCCATGAGCATTGATGTAGTTAATTTTGTCGAGCGCGATACCTGCGTCTCTGATGGCGTTCTGCATTGATGCAGCCGCACCCCTGCCATCCTCGGGTGGCAAAGTCATGTGATGGGCATCACCACTCATGCCAAAGCCGGTAAGTTCGGCATAGACATTGGCACCCCTGGCTTTAGCTGCCTCGTACTCTTCAATTAGGAGAACACCAGCACCATCGCCCAGCACAAACCCGTCGCGGTCTTTATCCCACGGTCTGGACGCCCTCTGAGGATCATCATTGCGCGTCGACAAGGCGCGGGCTGCTGCAAACCCCCCTAGCCCAACAGGCGTAGTTGCCATTTCTGCACCACCGACAAGCATTGCATCTGCATCGCCCAATGCGATGAGTCGGGCACCCATCCCGATGTTGTGGGTTCCCGATGTACAGGCAGTGACTATTGCGAGGTTGGGTCCCTGGAGGTTATACCTCACCGAGAGATTCCCAGAGATCATATTGATGATTGATCCGGGAACAAAAAAAGGTGAAATCCGACGGGGGCCAGAATTACTAATGATACCGGCGTTTTTTTCTATCTCCCCGATCCCACCGATACCAGAGCCGATGGAACACCCTATACGAGGAGCGCTTTCTTCGGTTACTTCAATGCCACTGTCTTCCATCGCCTGGATACCAGCAGCCATGCCGTATTGCACGAACTTGTCCAGCTTTCGAGCTTGTTTAGGCTCCAGGTATTGGGAAATATCAAGGTTCTTTACACTGGCGCTGAACTGAGTGCTATAAGCAGAAACATCGAAAGTCTCTATCAGTGAAGCGCCACTTTTACCCGCTAGAATATTGTCCCAGGTTTCAACAACCGTGTTGCCCAAGGGACTCACCACCCCTAGGCCTGTTACGACAACTCTTCTGCCAATCACCGATCTAACTCCTCTAAAAGGTGCTTTCTAATAAGCTCCAAAGAAGAAAAGCCGCTCTATCTATGTAGTAGCGGCTTTTCCGAATCGAAGTGGTCGTTATCAGGCGAGGTTATTGTTTATGTATGCAATCGCGAGTGCCACAGTCGTTATTTTCTCTGCTTCTTCGTCGGGAATCTCAGTTTCAAATTCCTCCTCAAGAGCCATCACCAGTTCGACCGTGTCCAGGGAATCTGCGCCCAGATCTTCAACAAAGGAAGCTTCGGTCTTTACTTCTTCTTCTTTGACGCCAAGTTGCTCCGCCACAATCTTCTTAACGCGTTCTTCAATGCTGCTCATGTTGTCTGCTACTCCTGTGGTTTTTTATACTGCCTCGCACCCGATTAAACGGTCTGACCGCGCAGTTTACTCTGTTTTTCCAACGAGTAATAAATTTTTTTTTATAGTGTACCCGAACGTGGTTTTAATCAATATTTATCAGTCAGTTACCCCATATGCATACCGCCATTTATATGGACAGTTTCACCTGTAATATAGCCTGCCAAATCGCTGCATAAAAAGCTAACAAGTGCAGCGATCTCGTCAGGAGATCCGAGTCTCCCCAGGGGTATTTGCTGCTGCAGGAGTTCTCGCTGATCATCCGCCAATTCACGTGTCATATCGGTGTCGATAAATCCCGGCGCTACACAGTTCACTGTTACAGAGCGTGAACCGAGTTCCCTGGCAAGCGCTCTGGAGAACCCCTCGGCGCCCGCCTTGCTGGCGGCATAATTGCTCTGACCGCTATTTCCCATGGAACCAACCACCGATGTGATATTCACAATACGGCCCCAACGCGCCTTAGTCATACCCCGCAGACAGGCCCTGGACACGCGGTAGAGCGCACTGAGATTGGTGTCAATAACGTCCTGCCATTCCTCATCTTTCATGCGCATCAAAAGATTATCTCTGGTGATGCCTGCATTATTAATCAACACCGCAGGCGCGCCAAATCTGCCGCCTATCGCCTTTACTACTTCAGTAACGCTGCCCTGATCGGCAACGTTCAATCGCATGCCACAACCTGCATGACCTGATTCAGCCAGATAGGCAGAAATATTCTCTGCACCACTGTCGCTGGTTGCCGTTCCTACTACGATAAAATTGTCTGCCGCCAATGATCGCGCTATCGCCTTGCCGATACCGCGACTGGCACCAGTTACGAGACACACCTTTGCTTGATCGGACATACGCAATCCTCTTCAGATTATTTTAGTGTCGCTACTGCCTCTAGCAAGGCTTCGGGCTCTTCCAGTGAGCAGCACTTCAAAGATTTGTCGATTCGACGATTGAGTCCACTCAAAACTTTGCCAGGCCCACATTCGACTAAATGGTTCGCTCCAGAGTCGATGATAGCCTTAATACAAGAGGTCCATTTTACGGGGCTGTAGATCTGTTCAACTAGCAGGTGACGTATCTGTTCCGGGTCCGAATGCAACTCCGCGTCTACGTTAAGCACTACCGGCACCCTGGGCACTGAAAATGCAATATCGGCCATTGCCTGGGCAAGCCTTTCGCCGGCTGGTTTCATCAGCGACGTATGAAATGGCGCGCTTACCGGCAAGGGCATAGCTCTTTTCGCCCCACTTTCTTTGAGTTTGGCTGTTGCAAGCTCCACTGCAGAGGTGTCTCCGGCAATGACCACCTGGCCGGGTGCATTGAAATTCACCGCCGCAACAACACCCTCACCACCGCGGGCAACCTCATCGCAAATACTCACAATTGCGTTATCATCCAACCCGATAATTGCCGCCATAGCACCCTGTCCTACGGGGACTGCAGTCTGCATATACTCACCGCGCTTTCGTACCAGACGCACCGCGTCATTGAAATCCAGCACACCGGCACAAACCAGCGCAGAGAATTCCCCCAGGCTGTGCCCAGCCATAATGCTCGGAAAAGTACCTGACTCCTCAGCCCAAGCGCGCCACAAAGCAACACTGCAGGTTAAAAGCACTGGCTGCGTAGTTTCTGTAAGGTTCAAGGCCTCCTGTGGACCACCTTGCACCAGAGACCACATGTCATAGCCAACCGCCTGCGATGCTTCGGAGAAAGTGTCGCGCACCGCCGCGAACCTCTCGTAAGCCGCGCCCAGCATTCCTACCTGTTGCGCGCCCTGCCCGGGGAAAAGAAATGCAATAGGGATATCTGGCATTCACTGACTCCTAATAGGTTTCCATCGAGTAACGCGCTTCGACACTCCGGGTTAGCTAAACGCTATTCGGCAAAGCAATCAAACAAAAAAACCTTTGAGAGCAGACTGTCAAAGGCGCTTGGCCACGCCAATTCCGGAGTATGAAGAGAACTGGTTTTACAATGAGGGGCATCAGATTTTGACGGTCGTTATGACCGGGTTGGAGGTATGCTTGCGGGGAGTAAGGCCCCGCAATTTGAAGCGAACAAGCAAACCAGTGATCAATAAAAATGCAGACCACAAATCGTCTGAATTAGGATATATCAGTCTTCGCTACCTACATCGATCACCTTCTTTCCGCGATAAAATCCATCGGCAGTCACATGGTGACGGCGATGCGTTTCACCCGAAGTCTGATCTACCGACAACGTGGATCCAGACAGCGCATCGTGGGAGCGGCGCATCCCGCGACGGGACCGTGTCTTCTTGCTTTTCTGAACAGCCATGGCAATTACTCCTAATGTTTCTCGCCGGGCTTTAACTGCCTCAGCACATTAAACGGATTAGGCCTACCGTCTCCCGTGTCATCAACTGAAACGGGGTCAGAGAATGCCTCAATCCTCTTCTTACAATCTTCGTTATCGTGGTAGCTGAACTGCGGTGTCGCCAAGATCAGTTCTTCTTCCACCAAATCCCATAAGTTACAACTTTGCTCGTCAACTATGAGTGGCTCCAGGTGTCGGGGCAAATGCGCAGCCTGTTCATCTGTCCACACGATCGCCAGAGTATTTTTACAGGACACTTGCTCCGGCAAAGGATCAAGACATCGCTGGCAGGTCACTACAAATTCCGCCCTAACGGATACCTCAATCAGATACCTGTTTTCCTCATCCCGACCAAAGGACAAATCAACCGAGATCAGC
>PKCY01000268.1 GCA_002862985.1 Haliea sp. | reverse complement strand
ATTGGAATCGTTCCAGAAGCCGACTGGCGTGCAGGGAAACGGACGTGAACAGACTAATTCACCTTTCTCCTGGCTTACCGCCTGACCATTTTCGTCCCAGATTTCTACGGACATACCCAACCCGGGGGCCTGAATCTCCCCCGGGTATACCGGCAAGATTGGGCAGCCACCCACAAAGCAGGACAATATATCCGTACCGCCGGAGATACTGCAAAGACAGACATCAGCCTTAAAATCGCGATAGACGAAAGCAAAATTCTCGTGGGAGAGTGGCGAGCCTGTGGAAAGTATTGTGCGCAGGGTGGCAAGTGAATGGCTACGCGCAGGTTGGCGACCAGATTTTTCCAGCGCGGCGAGAAATTTGGGGCTGGTACCAAATACGGTAATGCCTTCGTTGTCGATGGCGTCCAATAGCACTACACCTTCTGCGGCCAACGGCGAACCGTCATACAGTACCAGCGTTGCCCCGCTGGCAAGACCAGACGCCAACCAGTTCCACATCATCCAGCCGCAGGTAGTGAAATAGAAAAATACGTCGTCTGGCCCCAGGTCTACATGCAACTGGTGCTCCTTCAAGTGCTGCATCAGAGACCCACCGGCACTGTGGACTATACACTTGGGCGCCCCGGTGGTGCCGGAGGAGTACATAATATAGAGAGGGTGGCTAAAGGGCTGACGAGCAAAATTGATTACCCGGGCAGAGGTGTCGAGAAAATCATCAAACGCTACTGCCTTACCAATACCACTGAGATCTGGCGATGGACAAGTTAGCGGCAAGACCACAACACGTTCGATACTGCCTATTTGTTCGACAATACTGGCTACCCTACCCATTGAGTCACAGGTTTTGCCGTTATAGAAATAGCCGTCGGCGGCAAAGAGTATCTTCGGCTGAATCTGGCCAAAGCGATCTATCACACCGTTGATTCCAAAATCAGGCGAGCAGGAGGACCACACCGCGCCGATGCTGGTAGTGGCCAGCATCGCGATTACTGCCTCTATGGTATTAGGCATAAAGCCCGCCACCCGGTCCCCCGAGACTACGCCTTGCGCCCGCAAACTGGCGGCGAGTTGAGCAACGCGGAGGTACAGGTCGCCATAGCCTATTTCGCGTCGCTCACCGTTCTCCAGCAGGGACACCAGAGCAGGCTTCGCATCCCGGCGGCGCAACAGGTTTTCCGCAAAGTTGAGTCGCACCTCTGGAAACCAGCGCGCTCCCGCGAATCGCTCACCGCCCAGCAACACCGGGTCGATGGGGCCATCTCCAATCACCTCGCAAAAATTCCACACAGCGGCCCAGAACTGTTCCGGCTTCTGTATCGACCATTGATGCACCGAGGCGTAATCAGGCCCCACCGCCAACTCATAGGACTGGTTTACAGACTTGGCAAAGGCCGTAATCCGGGCGTCGGCAATGCGTTGCGGACTCGGGGTCCAGAGTGGGGTGATCATCAGAATTACTTTATCAAGTGGGTGTTCAATGGCAGTAAAGACAGGCTCTAATCCGCACCTGCACCACCACCAGTCGCAGTAGGTTAGCATGGAGTGAAAGGTTATGAATACCCATGGCAGGTTCGCCGCCTATTCCCTCAATCGCGCTAGGTGACGTAATATGCATGACAAGGCTCGACGAAATAGCCATGAATTGCTTAGCCGGGCTAGCAATCAACTTTTGGAATAGCCCGATTACTGTACACCGATTAATGGAAACACCGGCATGACCGACAACGCGAACCTCTACGCGCATTTTCAGCAGCATTTTCCCGCCGACCTGAAAACACAATTACTCGTCACTGCAGAAGGACGCAGCGTGACGTACGGTGAAGCAGCCGAAGCCTCTTCCCGGATTGCCGACACCCTATTACAACATGGTGCTACAAGCGGCGACCGGGTTACCGTTCAGGTCGAAAAATCAGCGGAGAATTTGTTTCTCTACCTGGCCTGCCTGCGCGTGGGCCTGGTATACCACCCACTAAACACAGCCTACAAGGCTTCGGAACTCGCCTACTTTCTGGGCGATGCAGAACCGACCATCGTCATTTGTGACAGCGACTCGATCCCCACTATGGAGTCAGTGCTTCCTGAAAATGGCGTTAAGGCACTGCTTACTCTCGATACAGACGGCGGTGGCACCTTGATGGCGCTGGCGGCAGGTGCAAACGCGGAGATTGCTGTTGCGCAGTGCACGGGCACAGACATGGCGGCGCTACTCTATTCATCCGGCACCACAGGCCAACCCAAAGGCATTATGTTGAGCTATGACAATCTGCGTAAGAACGCCGAAACACTGGTTGAGGTCTGGGGATTTTCCGCCTCCGACCGCCTGCTGCATATGCTGCCGATCTATCATGTACACGGGCTGTTCATTGGCGTCGGCTGCGTGTTGCTAAGTGGCGCGAGTATGGTATGGCACAGAGGCTTCAATGACGCAGCGGCCATTGCCGCATTGCCCAATTGCACCACCATGATGGGTGTCCCAACCTTTTACACTCGGCTTTTGGCGAACCCGAATTTCGGGCGAGACTGCTGTGCCAATATGCGGTTATTTATTTCCGGCTCCGCGCCCTTGCTAACAGAAACCTTCGCTGATTTTAAAGTGCGCACAGGACACACCATTCTCGAGCGTTACGGCATGAGTGAGACAGGGATGAACACATCTAATCCGCTCAAGGGTGAGCGCCGTCCGGGCACGGTTGGAACGGCATTGCCCGGCGTAACTGTGAGAGTAGCCGATGAAGCCGGCGCAGCTGTAGCGATTGGCGAAACGGGCGACCTCCAGGTTAAGGGACCCAATGTGTTCCCCGGTTACTGGCGTCTGCCGGAGAGAACCGCCGAGGATTTTGCTGCTAACGGTTTTTTCAACACAGGTGACAAAGCCACCATTGACGCGGATGGATATGTCTCTATTGTCGGCCGCGCCAAGGACATGGTCATCACCGGTGGGCTGAACGTTTACCCAAAGGAAATTGAACTGGTGATTGATGACATGAAGGGCGTCAAAGAATCAGCTGTCATTGGCGTTCCCCACGCTGATTTTGGCGAGGCAGTGATTGCTGTGATTGTGCCCGATAGCGCCGATCTCGACACCGGTGTACCAACCGCGGAAGAAATCATCGCTCATTGTAAGACGCAGTTGGCCGACTTTAAGGCACCCAAGCGGGTGGAGGTGATCGATACACTACCCCGCAATGCAATGGGGAAGGTGCAGAAAAATCGGTTACGCGAGCAGTATTCCTGAAAGATGACTCTTACCAACCGGGTCAACACAGCGGACTACTTCCAGTGCAGCATTCTGACAAAGAATCAGACGGAAATCGTCATGGCCTACTTGTGATCAGTCTAGAGTAATATCATCAAACGTTGCCACGTCCCTGGCCACATAGTTGGCCGCACGCCCTTCCATTTCCGACATCACCGCTTCTATCTGATTAGGGGTTTTTAGTATTTTTGCTTGCAGGCGCTCCTCTGCCTTCAGACCTTCATACTCATCACCGTGCCAAGTGTTATCAAATAAATACTTGCCGTAGGTAACCGCATTTGGATTACGCTTTGCAATAGTAGCTGCCAGTTTCAAGGCAGCATCGCGAGGGTTTTCGTCGATGGAGGTAACCAGACCCAAATGTAATGCCTCTTCCGATTCGACAACTCTTCCGGTAAACGTTAGCTCTTTGGCTACATCCACACGCACTAAGTCGCGCAAGGTTTGAGAGGTGGACATGTCGGGTATCAATCCCCACTTGATTTCCATGACCGACAGCTTGGTACTGGGATGTGCAATTCGAATATCTGCCCCCATAGCGATTTGAAATCCACCGCCATAAGCAACACCGTGAAGTGCGCATATCACAGGGACTGGCATTTTCTTCCATACATACCCCGGAAGCTGAAAAAAATTGGGGTAGAAACCACCGCGCCCGGGCCCAAATGGATCTGTACTAAAATCAGCATCAGTAAAATTGGCTAGATCTAAACCGGCGCAAAATCCACGTCCCTCCCCCGAAAAGACGATAGCGCGTATCTCCTTATTATGAGCCAGCTCCTTACCCACGCGAGTAATTTCCTCAAACATAGGAATACTCAACGCATTCATTTTTTCGGCACGGTTCAAACGGACATCGGCAACGTAATCTTTAATTTCGACAGTGACCAGTTCAGACATGAAACACCTTTAATTCAGTTCTAAGTCAATTGGGCTATTGCATATCAATAGCGTAGCTTCGTAGCTGAGCATGATAGCGTTGGAGCCCAGATTGCACCATGGTTAACGTTCCTGAACATGCTATCCGACTACTTCTCCATTGGCGCCGAAGGCAAAATTTTCTTTGTCAGCCGTCCGTTTACCTCGGTAAGCCGCTGGGGTGGAATTTTAAATTGACGGCGGTCATAAGTGATCAGCCCGTTTATCTCACTTTCAACGTCAGTTGTCTGGGTGTAGATCGCCCCAGCCAGTCCCAGCGGGCGTAAGCTTTCAATGAGACCAAGCAATTCCACGTATGCCTTCTCGAAGGCCGCCTGGCTTTCAAACGCCGAATAACCCCAGCCCGATTCCACCGCAAGATGACCCTCAAAAGGATACCCCAGGCCTCCAAACTCGCCGTAGACCAGGGGCCGTCGAGGAGGTAAAGGGGAAATGAATTCAGCCTCACGACCGTACATGTGCAGATCACGTATATCGCCACTGCCGGTATCGATCCAGCCGCTTGGGCCGTCAATCAGCCGCGTTGGGTCCATAGCGGCCGCCTCAGCAAGAACCTCATCTGTGTCAAATTGACCCCAGGCTTCATTAAACGGCACCCACGCAACGATGCTGGGAAAAGTCTTCAGGCCCGCCATCATCGAGGCCAGCTCTTGGCGGAAGTAAGCCGCTGATTCCGGCGAACGCTCAAGGCGTACACCCTTGGAATTGAGTAGGTGTGCTGAAAAAAAATCTCCCGCCTGGTCGAGTATTTGGGTGAACCTGCTGGCATCCCGGTCGCTTCCAGTGGGCATATCCTGCCACACCAGGACGCCGAGGCGATCCGCATGCCAGTACCAACGCGCAGGCTCAACTTTTACATGCTTGCGGATAGTGTTGAAGCCCATTTTTTTCGTGGCCTCTATATCGAAGGCCAGCGCCTCGTCCGTAGGAGCCGTGTAAAGCCCGTCTGGCCACCAGCCCTGATCGAGTAATCCCAGGTGGAAAATCGCACTACCGTTAAGCATCAACCGCCAGATTCCTTCGCTATCGCGGGCGATTCCTACTTCCCTGGCGCCAAAGTAGCTTTCTACTCGGTCGAGAAGTTTACCGTTGCGCCACAGGCTAACCTGCAATTCATAGAGAAATGGATCTTCGGGGGACCACGCGCGCAAATCAGGCTGCAACAACTGCATGCTGACACGCTCTGTTGGTGCATCATCACGCGCTGATGTTACGATTTCACCATCGGCACGCACCTCGATTTCGATCTCGTCGCCCGGCTCCGTATCATGAGATTCGACAGCCAGGGTTACTGAGCCCGCCGTCAAGTCAGTCGCCGTCACTGCCACGCTGAGAATGTGCTGCGCAGGAACCGGTTCGAGCCAGACTGTCTGCCATATACCGCTGACCGCGGTGTAACGAATCCCGTGAGGAACGAGGTGCTGCTTACCCACTGCGCCCGGGCCCGTGTTGGTCGGGTCCCAGACGGCAACCACGAGTTCCTGTGCCACCCCTTTGATTAAAGCGTCTGTTATGTCAAATGAAAACGGATCAAATCCCCCCTGATGAACTCCAATTCGCGTTCCATTAAGCCAGACCTCCGCCTCCCAGTCGACAGCGCCAAAGTGCAATATCAACCGTTCGCGCGCTTCCAGTGGTGGCGTATCGAATATACGCCGATACCAGAGTCGATCTTCGGGCAACAGACTGCGCTGCACGCCAGACAGAAGCGACTCGATAGGAAACGGTACGACAATACTGCCTTCGAAATGAGTCGGCGCGGCGGCTTCCCGAGGCGTGATTGTGTATTGCCAAAGGCCATTGAGACTTTGCCAGCGATCGCGGCGCAATTGTGGACGCGGATACTCCGGCAGCGGTGCCTGGGAATCGACATTTTCGGTCCAGGGTGTTGAGAGCGCAATAGTCTCAACGGGCCGCGTGAACTTATAAAGTTGGTATCCTACTGTTGCGGTTAATCCCGCGATAGAAATCAGCAGTACAACGGCAATTCCAAAAAATATTTTTTTCATCTGCATATCCTAATAGATCCTGGACTCAAGGCCTATAAAAGATAGGCGAAGTATAGGCGCGCTCCAAAATAGAAGGATCCTCACCCGTGAGCTCTGGCTGTATCGCCAGAGAACGAGGTATGCAGATGCGTATCGCCCCACAATAACGTCTTCGCGGCGAGGAACCCCTCGGCCAGAGCAATTTGGACAAATAGCGGAACAGTAAACACCTGAATGCTTGCTTGCCCCAAAGCCTGGTACGGACCTCCTTGACCACCGTTTCAGTGTTTGACATGCTCATGCGGTGATTCCTCTGCCTCTGTCAAAAGTAGCAGAGGTGCGGTTTGGTAAGCACCAACATACAGTTTTTTTCTCTCGGCGGCTTAAAGTAATGCGACCTTCAGAACATGTCTACCATGAAACCAATATTAACAAGGCTGCTTCCGGATTCATTATGCGCTCCCTGGCTATACTGCTGCTGGGCACTCCCTGTCTGTCCAATGCCGCTTTATTCTCTGGACAAGTAACCAACGACAATGGGCTACCGCTGGAAGGCGCCATCATTACCGTTATCGACAAACCACTGGCGAAAAAATTCACCGTATACTCTGATACCAATGGTCAGTATCAGGTCCATTACGACGCGACACACCCGATAGAAATAAGAGCGAGGCATTTCACCTACACAGACCTGGCTAAATCCATCACCGACCACGAAGCAGACACCACCATCAATTTCCAACTCGAGCCCGCCAGCAAAGACCAGATTCGTCAGCAATTGCCCGCCAACGTCTGGATGGAGCGCGTCGCCAGCACCTCCCCGGAAATGGATCTGGAATTTCGCATCGAATGCATGATGTGCCATCAGCAAGGCAACAACATGGCTAGATGGCCCCAGAGCCGCGAACAGTGGTACACGGTTTTTGACCGGATGGCCCACAAAAATGCGATGGTATCGCAAGACACCCGGGAAGAAACCATCGATGTGCTGTTGGCCGCCTACAGCATAGAGAACGACGACGACGTACCGCGTATTCCACCCATGCCCCGCGGCAGGGAAACCACGGCCACTGTGACGGAGTGGCTAATGGAGCCCGGCAGCATAATGCACGATATCGCCGTGGGCCCCGACGGGCTCATCTACGGTGCCGGCTCCAAAGGCAATCAAATATGGCGCCTCGATCCCCGAACTGCGAAGCGACAGGAAATGACCCATATTAAACCCGACGGAAACAGCTTTGTGGGCGACGCGCTAGGCTTGCATAGCGCCCTCCCTGGTCCAGATGGCACCAGCATGTGGTTCACTTATGCGCAGGGCAATATCATCTCACGCTATGACATACCCACCGACGTTATGAAGGTATGGAACCTCTCCTACTTTGACGGAATCTATCCCCATACTATGCGTTTTGATAATGATGGACAGGTCTGGTTTACCATTACGCTGACCAATCAGCTCGGCACGATCAACCCCGACACAGACGAATTGGAGGTAATCGATCTACCAACCCGCAACTGGAAACAAAGCCTGATTAGCTGGCCACCTGTCGCCGCCACAGTCGCTCAAATTCAGCGGAACAGCTCATATTCTTTTGTTTTTGACCGCGAGCTGCGACCCATCGCTTACGGTATCGACGTCACCCCCGATGGAAAAATCTGGTTCAGTCAATACAACAGCCGGCGTATTGGTTACTACGACAAACACAGTAAAGAAATATACATGGTCGATACGCCCTTTGGTGGCCCGCGGCGCTTCAGGGCAGACTCCCAGGGTAATTTGTGGATACCGGCATACACCGACGGCCGCATTTACAAATACGATCCAGCGGCAGGCGAATTTACCGGCTACGACCTGCCCACTGGAAAAGGCGACAGCGTCTATGCCGTTGCGGTGGATCCTATCGACGACACCGTCTGGGGTTGTGGCTCCAACTCCGATACGATGCTGCACCTGGATCCACAAACAAAAAAGTTCACTACGTATCGACTACCTTCTCTGGTGACCTACTGCCGAGAAATTTCTTTTGATCCAGAGGGCAACGTCTGGACGAGTTATTCCAACTCACCATCGGCGAGCATCGAAGACGGGGCCACGGCTATTGTGAAGTTGAGCCCGATGCGGGATCAGCTAACAGGGCAAAGATAATTTGATGTGCAGCCCGACCCACTCTGGCCGCCTATTCCTTCGCTTTTTTTCTTCTGATTTTTGTGACTCACCTGCGAGTAATGAGTCAACAACGCAAGTATCGGTTATTACGTATACTGTCCCCCGCAACCGAGGAAAAAAACATGCGTAGATGGTTAGTAGAGTCCTTTGGCAACCCCACCGAAGTCTGGCGTCTTCAAGAAGACGCTGAGTCGTTTGAGCCAGAATCAGATCAACTCAAGATAGACGTTGAAGCTGCCGGCCTGGGTCTCCCCGATGTACTAATGTGTAATAATGATTACCCGTTAACGCCGCCCCTTCCTTTTACACCCTCGCAGGAAGCCGCCGGCAAAGTTGTCGCCGTTGGCGCAAATGTCGATAAGCGTTTAGTCGGTACCCGCGTTCTGGGACCCACGCTTTTCCAGGCACAGCGTGGCGGGCTTGCCCAGTCGTGCCTGATGCATGCCGCAGGCGCCCTGCCCATTCCAGATGCAATGTCGGGTGTAGAGGCGGCAGGTTTTTTTATTCCCTATCAAACAGCCTGGGTGGCCCTGGTACGACGCGCTAACATTACCGCTGACGATACCGTGCTGATTCTCGGTGCTTCGGGTAGTTCGGGCGCCGCTGCAGTGCAATTAGCCAAGGCCAAGGGTGCACGCGTTATTGCCGTTGCAGGCGGTCCCGAGAAAGCGGCCTTTTGCGCACGTATCGGCGCCGATACCGTTATTGATAGAAAGAAACAGGATGTGACTGCGACAGCACGGGAGCTAACCGACGGCAAAGGTGTTTCGTTAGTGTTCGATCCTGTGGGGGGGAAAGCGGGACGCGCCGCCTTCAAGGCGCTCGCTTTCGAGGGCCGGTTTTTAGTCATAGGTTATGCCAGCGGAGAATGGGCGCACATCAATTTGGTCGAAACGTTGATGAAAAATATCTCTCTTCTAGGCGCGATGCCCGTGGGATATACGCCGCAACAAGTGCTGGCGGCGCACGAGGACTTAGTTAAGCACTGGCGAGATGGATCTCTGAAAGTAGCCTCACCTCAAACATTCGACTTCGATGATGCACGCAGCGCCATCGAACATATCGCTGCCGGAAAAGTTGAGGGCAAGGTTGTTGTTAAGCTTTAGTGTGTGTTTTTGAAGTCACGAATGAGGACAGATCCACCTGGCGGCCAGAAATATCAAGCTGAGGATTCGGAATTCGCCTGAGACCGGTCAATTGAAACTATGCTGGCTTATGCCACAGACCCAATAACGACAATCACTGGAAGGTCTAAGTCGCGCTCCCTCTCAGTTTATAGGCGGGGTTTAGAGCATACGAGCCGGACTCGCGAAAATCTTTTGCACCAGCGGCTCGAATGATTCCAGAGAGTCCACCTCAAAGTCCGGATCAAAGGCGGGCGCATCCCAACGATCCACCAACTTCTCAGCCAGGGTGTACCAGCTTTCCGTGGTAAAGTTATCCCGCAGTGTAGGGTCCGAACCTAAAAATTCGAAGTAGAACTTACCCTGAAACTGTTGGTGATTGTAGATAGCATGATAGGCGTCGTCTGAGATATAGGGCCGCATAATCTCAGCAGCGATCGCACCGTGGTTGGGAATATTTACTGCCTTCCCTACGTCGTGTAAGAGCGCAATGGTCACCTCCTCGTCGCTCGCTCCGTCCCGGCGAGCCAGGGTGCCGGTCATAAGGCTGTGCTGTAACTGATTGCAGGCAAACCCCAGGGTGACATGCTCGAGACTGCGCAGCATATCCATTAACTGCGAGGGCGTCTTGGTAAAGTGCTCCATGTGTGCAGCGCCAATTACGGCCCAATCGTCGGCGGTGCCATCTTGCATTCTGGTGAACATATCGACTCCTTGCCCCAAGGGGGCAAATTAGTGATCTCTCATTGCGCTATTTTCTCAGGTTTCGTGAGAAAGTCACTCATTTTTGTAGCGAGTCAACCCAATGGGAGTGCAGAGGGTGTGCTTTACGTTCAACAAAGGGTCGGGTATTTCCGGTATGGTTTCCACAGCGCAGCACATTTACGATATTCCTCCTAGATACTGCTACAACTGCTTGCCTCCAGGGCCGCTTGTTGCTCAGTGCGATCACCAATGGCAGAAACGCGCAGCAGCACGATGCCGCGCTCCGTCGGAGACTGGATGACCTCCCCCTCGTAGTCAGCGGGGTTATCCTGCTGACTAATCAGCGTGATGTTCACCCTGCTACCAGCCCGATTTTTTTCACCGCGTTGATTGGTCACGCTTGCATAGTTATCGGTGTTCATCTGGTAGAACTGCATCGACCAGTAGCGTGCAGGGACCGGCGCCTCAATAGACAGCGGGCCGCCTTTAAGATTGTAAATACAGCTGGCATACAATAGGTCGGGGCTGGGGCGCACAACGCTGCGGGATGTCTCATCGGGGACGGGCGCAACGACCAATTGATTGTAGTCGTTCTCGCTGGCTCCAAACGTGTAAATAGTTTCCATCATCAAATTGGGTACCATTAGCGCCAGCAGGTACTGACCCGCCCAGGCGACCACCACAATACACAGTAACCATTTCAACACTTTCATTGGCAGGCCTCCCTGATCACTGTGGGTAACGCGGCGGACTGCGGCGTGGTGAGGTAGGCATCGCCAGGTGTATACAAGCGCAGTAGCAGGTCATAGTCGTAATCGCCCATATTGCGCCAGGCGGGCGCTCCGGCAGGGCCTACAGGCAACCAGTTACCGGCCTGCTTGGTAGCCGCCACAGTGATAACCCAGCTACCATCTATATTGCGCACAAGATTTTCATTGTTGAAAGAATAGCGTTTTTCCGCATTGGGGATGAGGTAATTATCCCAGCCATAAGCGGTGATACTCCACCAGTTGGCTTCATAGTCATTACCTTCAATGCGGTAGGAACAGTTCAGGCGCAGTGGCTCACCGCCGACCGAACGAAGGCGATAGTATATCGAGTTTTCCGCCGATGATGCCAACAGCCCGCCCAGTGCAACGGTAGCCTTCAGCATTGCACCAGCATCCTTCGAACCGGTGGCGAGACTGGTACTCCAGTCGCCGTTTTGTATACTCATATCGCCCAGACCTTGACTGATATTGCGCCCCAGCAATACCACAGACAACAACACGGTGAGCACAGCGGCACTCAGCAGTTTTATTCCCAGTTTAAGCACGGTCGACCCTTGTTATCAGTGTTCCGTCAATGTTACGCCAAAGCCAGAAATGCCAACACCCCTGAACAGCAAGGATTGCCAAATTTTGGGCAGCTGACTTGGCAGTACCAACAGGTTATTTCAAGTTCGATAGCGAGAAAAGAGAGACCTGGCCCCAAAAATCTCTATACTTAGCCGAAATTTGTAACGCCCCTTTTAATTCCCCGTGAAATTTTGATGCAATTTACTTCTCAGAAAAGTTCTAGATTAGGTATTGGAATAGATTTCGGTACCAGTAACAGTGCCGCAGCTGTATTCGATGGTGAGCACATCACGCTAGTAAAATTAGCCGCGCCAGACAGCGTTATGCCATCGGCCCACTATATTGACAAGGCTTATCAAAGCTCTATCGGTCAACTTGCCATAGATGATTACATCACTGGTAACAGGGGCCGTAAGGTGGAGTTCAGCCTCGAACTTCTCGGCGAAGCACGCTCAGGAACTGGCGGTGGCGAGAGCACTATGGGGGGTCCCGGCGAGGGCGATACCGCTAATGTCTATGGACAGGCTTTCAATGATTCAAGCTTGCCCGGAAGACTGTTTCGCGGTACCAAAAGACTCTTGGGCAATACAACAACGGACCGAACCATAGTGTTTGAAAAAGCCTTTAGGCTGGTCGCGTTGGTGGCTCCAATTCTAGTTGGGATTCGTAAATCTATCGAGGAAGCCATTGGCCATAAAGTTGATTATGCCTGCCTGGGCCATCCGGTTAATTTTGAGGGGATGGAAAGCGGGCGCAACAATATAGCTCTAAAGCGTCTTGGCGAAGCCTATGGTTACGCGGGCATTGCTGAGCAGTCTTTGTGCCCCGAGCCCACTGCGGCAACCATTAGTTTTTTGCACAACCATCCGCAAAGCGCAGATGAGTTAGTGCTGACCGTTGATTTTGGGGGCGGCACTTTAGACTTTAGCGTATTACGACGCGACGGGACAGGCTTCCATGTGCAGGCCACTCACGGGATTGCTTTAGGTGGTGACAGAATAGATCAGACCATTTTCAGAGAGCTGGTTTTTCCGCTGCTGGGACAAGGCGAACGTTGGGTCCGAACTGTAGAGGGCTCCGAAGTAGACACCTTGTTCCCATTTGGTGAATATGAAGACTTGCTAATCAATTGGCCGATTAGCTATATGCTCAATCAAAATAAGTACACGGTCGCAGTGATGCAGCGTATGACTGAATCCGATCCAGGCGCTGAAAAGTTTAGACGCCTCTACGATCTTATTCAACAAAATTACAGCTATCAGGTTTTTGAGGCGATTAAGGAATTTAAGGCGCAGCTCTCTGTTGAGGAATCGGCCCTTTTGGATATTCCCGAGATAGATATTCAGATTATGGTTGAGCGATGGGAATTTGAAACAATGATTTCTGATTTACTGTTTGAGTTTGAGCAAGGCATTACAACCGTTCTTAAAAAAGCCAATTGCCGGCCTGATGACATCGACCTTGTTCTGCGTACAGGAGGGTCTTCACTCATTCCAGCGGTAAAGGAGATTCTAGATAATCAGTTTAGAAATAAGGTTGTCGAACACGACCCGTTCACCAGCGTAGCGGCAGGCCTGGCAATTGCTGGCTATTATCAGTACGCAGAAAGCGAACTTAACTAGTTGCAGCGGCTCGGCGTTTTCGAGGGTTTAGTCTACGCGCGCAACCAGGTCTTCGATTGGTATTGGATTCGGCCTTTGCCAGAGAGAGCGGATACACGCCTGCGGTTTTCATACGCTATCAGCTATGTGGTGCACACTTAAAAAGCACACCACATAGTATTTTAGACAAACCTTATTGAATGGTGATCGAGACGCTGTCCTCCACACCTGTGGCATGGTGATCAGGTGCGCGCAGACTGATACGGATCTCATAGCTTCCGGGAGCTACATCCATTGGCAGAGGCAACTCTACCGTTGGAGACCACGCGGTTACGTGATCTGCACTATCATCATCAGTATTGAAATAGACATGATAGTGACCAGCCGTAACGCTTGCGTGGTCCTCGGAAGGCTCACTATGCTCCGAATCGTGGCCCATATCGTGATCCATGTCGCCGTCCATGACATGATCTTCAGGGGGCAACAATTCAAAGTTCTTGAAAACAAATTCCAGATCTACTACATCCCCAGCTTCGAAAATCGGCTCAGGTGCGATGATTACGACTTCAGCTTGACCCCGCATATAGGCATTCATCTGCATGTCATGGTCTGGCAATTTTGAGCCTATTAAAATAAACATCTCATCATCACTGGAAAATGCGCCGCTGATCGCGCAGGCATCGCATGCACCGGACCCGGGGCTCGCGTTACAGCTAGCGTCGTCGTCTGGACCATTACAACTGGCTCCAATATCGCCCGCTACGCAAGCGGTCGGTCTGCAGGGACGCGCGTTCACCGGCCTTCTGGAAAGGCGCACCACTGTCTCTGTATTAGGCGAGCCGTCTGCATTCACACCATTATTGTAGGTAGCGCAATGCGTGAGTGTGCGCGCTTTAGGGTCGGGACTATTAAACACCATAGCCGGCTCAAACGTCTTATACAAAGGCTCATCGTAGGTGAAGGTTTCGTACAGTTCCTCACCCTGAATATCCATAAAGAAGCGCTCGCCACGTTTGTGTGTATGAGAAGTAATCGCCAGCAGGCCATCGCCTTGGTCGAAGACATAGTCACTACACAAGGTTCTTTTCTCGAAGGGAGGAACACCTGTGGCAATGAAGATAGAGCTGACGTCATTGATACCTTTTGCCGCGAACCGTCGGTCCGTCGCAAAGTTTATATTGCGCCACACTCTTAATGTACCGTCTTCGGTTGTGAGGTTAAACGCATGCGAGTTCCAGTAAAACACACCATGCGAGGGATACTCACTGTAGAAGCCCTCCCGC
>PKCY01000267.1 GCA_002862985.1 Haliea sp. | reverse complement strand
AAACTCCATCGCAGGTTCAGCTTTGGGACTATCTGGATGAAGAGTGTGTCGGGGCCAAGTCCGGTTGCGATGCGGTCGTGATTCCGCACAATTCCAACATTTCCGGTGGGCTGATGTTTGAGACGGCTCGCATTACCAACAAGGATGTACCTCCAGACCCCGTGACTGCCGAGGAAGCGGCACGTCGAGCCCGCTGGAATACCTTGTTCGAAGTGATGCAGCACAAAGGGTCTTCTGAGTGCGACTCGCGGCTGCCCGTATGGTCAGAAGACGAGTATTGCGACTTTGAAAAAATGGGTTACGACCGCTTCGGCGGCAAAAATACCGGGCAAGTACGATTCGCTGACTTCGACTGGCTGGCACCTTTGCTTGGAGAGGACAGGATTCCGGTAACCGCAACCCCCGGCGAGAATAACTTCATGCGTTACGCACTCAAAAAGGGCTTACAGCAGCAGCAGGAGCTCGGCGTGAACAGCTTTAAATTTGGTTTGATATCCAGCACCGACACACACATCGCGGCACCGGGATTGACCATGGAGAAGAATCACCCCGGCCATGGCGGAGCCGGAATGGGAGCACGCGAGGGTGTGCCGGTAGGCCTGCCAGATGAGTTGGAATACGGTCCCGGTGGCTTGGCCGTCTTGTATGCAGAAGAGAATACGCGCGACTCCCTGTTTGCCGCCATGAAACGGCGAGAAGCGTATGCCACTAGTGGCACGCGCCCAACACTGCGTTTTTTCGGGGGCTGGGATTACCCCGACACGCTGTGCGAATCAGAAGATATGATCGCGCAGGGCTATGCTGGTGGTGTACCCATGGGGGCTGACTTGCCCGCCGCCAAAGATGGTACGCCGCGCTTTCTTGTCTCAGCCAGTATGGACAACGGTACCCGTGAGTATCCAGGAAGCCCATTGCAACGCCTCCAGCTCATCAAGGGCTGGTATGAAGACGGTGAGTTACACGAACAGGTAATGGATGTGGCCGGTGGTGATAACAGCGCCACTGTTGACATTTATTCCTGCGAACAAACCGGTGCCGGTCACAAGCAGCTTTGCAGCGTCTGGGAGGACAGCAACTTCAACCCCAACGCACCGGCCTTCTACTACACCCGGCTACTGGAAAATCCTAGCTGCCGCTGGAGCCAGCGAATCTGTGCGGATGCCGGAGTTCGCTGCGATAATCCGCAGAGCATTCCCAAAGGCATGGAAAACTGCTGCGCGCCGGAGCACAAGAAAGTGATTCAGGAACGTGCCTGGAGTTCACCGATTTGGTATACGCCAGCGGCATAGTAGTCTCTGCGTACATCGCGATACCATTGAGTCGATTTTTTTGATCGGCAGTAAGCATCTGGCGAGCAGGAAAAATCCGCTTTATACTGGCGGCACGCGCGGAATCAAGGTGACGCCAGATGCTGGTAACCCGCCGGCCATTCCCGTAAAAAGGGCATTACATCCTCAGGAGAGCGCAATGCAAGTCACTAGAATTTTTCCGGCAGTCGCCCTGCTTTTTTGTCTGCCGCTCACGAGCGCCATGGCGCAGTCAGTAGGCAATGTGGCAGAAGAACGGGTTACCTATGACCACGGTGTGGTGCGAGTATGTGGCGAAGGCGAAGGCCTATCACCCTGTCTTGACGCCAACGGACAAACCTACGCTCAGGAGGTCCTGGGACCAAATCTGGATAGCGAAAGTGAAAGCGAAATGGCTGCCGGTGCCGCACGTATCCGCGGGGAATCCCCGGCACAGCTGGAGCAAACCATTAGTGAAATGGAGAAGGGCTACAACCCTGACACCCGTGCCACTGAAGGCTTGCCACACTGAGCATGAGAGGCGACATCGCCTGTCCGGGTTGTGACCTGCTGCTCAATATTGGAACACTGCAACACGGTGAGAGCGCTTCCTGCCCTCGTTGCGGCAACTTTCTGACAAAACACCGCGAAGACGCTTACGATCGGGTACTGGCGTTTGCCAGCGCCGCCCTCGTATTCCTGATTGTCGCCAATAGCTACTCGTTCCTTTCTTTCAGCGCGAGCGGCATGGAAAATACCATGACGCTCAAGCAGACTCCGGTAGCACTATGGAGTCACGGATTGCCAACGGTCGCCGTGTTGGTAGCTGCATTTATCATTGTGATCCCATCTATCATACTCGTGCTCATGCTAGCGCTGTGTATTCCCCTAAGGCAAGGTCGCTACCAACCGTGGTTAGTACCCGTGGCAAAGATTGCGTTCCTCGCTCAGAACTGGGCGATGGTAGAAGTCTTTATCATTGGCGTGATCGTCTCGCTGGTGAAAATAGCCGCAATGGCAACCGTCGAAATTGGCGAGTCATTTTGGGCCTATGTGGCCTTTACAATTTGTTTCACCGCGGCAGTGGCCAGCCTGGATTGCTACCAATGCTGGGAGCGCATTGAAGCACTGCGAGGCAGCAAAAAATGACCACTGCTGCCAGCAAGGGGCTTTCGACCTGCCATTTCTGCTTCAAACTGGCACCGGCTGATGTGCACCGCTGTCCCCGCTGCCACGCGGTCATGCACCTGAGGAAAAATGACAGCATGCAGCGCACTCTGGCACTGCTGATCACTGCGGCGTTACTCTACATCCCAGCCAACCTGTACCCCATTATGTACACCGATCAACTGGGTACAACCGAGGCCAGTACGATAGTGGGTGGTGTTATTCTGTTAATAAATCTAGGGTCCGCGCCGGTTGCACTAGTAATATTCGTGTTCAGCGTAATGGTGCCCTCCGGCAAACTGCTAGCACTGTTTTACCTGGTGTGGACGGTAGAGCGGCACTCAACGCTCAACCCGAGACAGCGATCTGTGATGTACCGTATGACCGAATTTATCGGAAAATGGTCCATGGTGGACGTGTTTGTCGTATCCATACTCGTTGCCTTGATACACCTAACAGGCATACTTGTCATTCGTCCAGGCATTGCCGCAATCTGCTTTGCCGGCGTGGTGATCATCACCATGATTGCCGCTGAAAGTTTTGACTCCCGCCTAATCTGGGACAATATGGACGATGAAATGAACCATGAGAGTGAAGAACTGGAGAGCGATGCCGGTTGACCACTTTAACCCTCAACCAGCGAGACAACTTAAACATCAGTAATATATTCGCGGGCGGGCTCTACAGCGCCCCTGGTTGCTATTGACACATTACTGGTGCAACGTGGCGCTGACGCATGGCCGCTCTAATTGAGAATCATGAAATACGTTCTAGGACAGCTTTTATCAGCACTTAGATCGAGGCAAAAGGAACACCAGTAAAAGTGATAACCGAGAAAGCAACAGTAAGACAGGCCCGCTCTTTTTCCGGTATTTGGGCTATCCCGGTCATTGCTCTGGTGCTGGGCCTTTACATGGTTGCCCAAACCTGGCTCACCCAAGGACCCGAAATTACCATCGTTTTTGACACTGCCTCCGGTCTGCAACAGGGCAAGACCAAGGTCAAGTATCGCAACGTCGACATGGGTCTTGTGGAAAAGGTCAGCTTAAACGATGACCTCAAGGGCATTGTCGCCACCGTCAAGCTGGATCGTCAGGCTGCAGCATTACTGCGCGAGGGCACACGCTTCTGGGTCGTCACTGCTCGTATTGGTGTGGGCAATATCTCTGGCCTGGATACGCTGCTATCCGGCGCCTATATTCAGCTCTCTCCAGGGATCGGCGAAGCTGGCAAGCGAAAATTCGTCGGACTGGAAAAGCCGCCTGTGACACCTGCAGATGCACCGGGGCTGCGGCTGACTCTGACTAACGATCTCGCTTCATCTATCAGCGAAGGCGACACAGTACTTTATAAAGGTTACAAAGTTGGCCGCGTGGAGAACATGACCTTTGATACCACTAAACGTAAAATAGTCTATGAAATTTTTATTGATGCACCCTATCATGAACTGGTGAATTCCAGTGTGCGGTTCTGGGATGTAAGCGGCGTATCACTCAGTGCAGACGCCAGCGGTTTCAAGATGGAAACCGGCTCGCTAGACACAATCCTCTTCGGCGGAGTTGCTTTTGCAATACCCCCCGGAATAAAGGATGGCGCAGACGTAGAACAAAAATCTGAGTTCAAACTGTACTCTTCCTATCGCGATATCCTCGAGAACCCGTACACGTATGGCACCTATTATGTGGTCTCTTTTGCCCAATCCATAAAGGGACTCGAGCCCGGAGCACCGGTAGAGTACCGCGGAATACAGGTCGGTCGAGTTGAGCGAGTGCTACTAAAAGAGTTTCTTGAACAGACAAGTTTTAATGACGATCAAGGTATGGGTGAACCTATCCCCATACTGATTTATGTCGAGCCCGGAAGAATGAAATTCCCCGACAGAGAGTCCTCAATTGCCACTATGCGTAGTTCAATCCAAGTGGGTGTCTCCAACGGTATGCGCGCCACACTGGGCAGCGGCAACCTGTTAACGGGTGCAAAATATGTGGGCATCGACTACTACGCCGACGCCGAGAAGGCCTCAATGGGTGAGTTTCTCGGATACACCACCATTCCCGCTATTGATACCGGATTAGCGCAACTGGAACAAAAGATAAACTCCATCCTCGATACCATCAACGCGTTGCCACTTAAGGATACTGTGGCTGGGGCTAACGCGGCAATCGCAAAACTGAATCAGTCTCTGGCCAGTGTGAACGTCCTGCTGGAAAGTCAGAGCACCAAAGGCCTTCCTGATCAGCTGAACCGGACGCTGCAGGAACTCAACAATGCATTACGCGGTCTCTCCCCCGATTCCGAGGCCTATCAAAGCATCAATTCGAGCTTGCTGCGCCTAAGTCGCACGTTGGGTAATCTGGATTCATTAACGCGCACGCTATCTGAACAACCGAGCGCCCTGATACTCCCAACGGAAGCTGTAACAGACCCCATTCCAGAGGTGACACAATAATGAGAGTTGCTACTCTAGTATTGTCAATATTATTGTTTTGCGGCTGCGCCAGTCAAATAGCTGAACCCAGTTATTATCTTTTACGGTCGCAACAGGCGTTGCCATCGGGGGAGCTCACTCCTTCCAAGGATTTTTCCTTGGGCAAGGTGGTAATTGCGTCCTATCTGGATCAGCAAGGCCTATTGATCGAAACGGAGGGTGGCCAGCTACGCCCTGCCCGACAAAATCTCTGGGCCGAGCCCGTCTATGAGGGTGTGCGTAGTATTCTTTTCGTTGAAATCGCGCGGGCCCTGGGCGAGGAACTACTACCAAGTAAGCTAAATAAAAACACTACCGTGGTCGATATTCGAATCGCGGAACTTCATGGAACCTTCGATGGCCAAGCGAAACTGGCTGCCTACTGGTGGCTAACGCGTGATGGAAACATACTCAGTGTGCATCGGTTTTCGGACGTACAGTCGTTAGCTGAAAGTGGCTATGGCGCTCTGGTTGATGCCGAAGTAGCACTGTTAAAGGCACTCTCTGAGAAAATTGCTGCGTCTTTGGTTGCCCCCGCACCGACTGAACCGAAGGCCTAGCCGCGTGGTGCCCCTGCAGTAACATGCTCTTCACCACCGGGCTAGATAGGGCACAGAAAACCCTCGACAGCGCGATGCTACCGGAGGCTCCGGTGAGACATTGAGATTTTAGAAGCTGCGTGCGATACGCCCAATCGCCATCAGCACAGAACTTTGGTTAAACTCGATATCTGCATCATTATCTGCCCACACAACGCCTCCTGTCACAGTCCAGCGCTCCCAACCAAACGGATTTGGAAAACGCACCTCACTGGCAAGCAGGTAAATGTTCGCATCATTGGTTTTAGAAAATAATGGGTTTACCTTATCACCGTCAAAACTTTGGTACACGGCACGGCTCAACCAGCTGAAGCTCTGGGATCTTAAGATGTAACCCAATCCCAGTTCATAGCCATCCTGGGCCATGGCACGACCGTTCAGATCACGGTCAATATAGGCGACACTGGGGCGAAGCATCTGGCCTTGGCCAAAGTTGAACATATAGCCCACTTCGAACCGGTTCACATCACCCTCACGATCCAACAACTTCTGCTGTGACTGATCGAGACCAAGACCCTGTCCACTGAGCTCAGTACCGATGTCAATTTTTCTGACGCTTCCTATCATTTCCAAACCCGTGCCGAACATCTTGTCCCAAGTAATGCGGCCACCAGTGGAAGTATGTTGGGTGCTACTGCGCTTTTGATTGGTGGCATAGGGGTTTTTCCACACCTTAACAGGGAAAGTGCTCGGCAGAAGAGCGGCCACCTCGATATTCCCTAGCGAATCGAAGTTGTTGCGAACGGCCAGAACAGAATTGGCGGTAAAATCCAGAGAGCTTTCCACGGTAGTACCCAGACGAACACGGGTCGTCTTATTGGCGAAGGTGTAACCGGCATTAAACTGGAAAACGGGGACTATAATATTGATATCATCGGGGGCACTGGTCTTGTAAATCAAATCGTCGCCCAGGTCAACGCCCGTAACCTTTGCCAAGAAATTCGACTCGATTCGTCCTCCCCCGGCGCCCAGCGCTGCAACACCCGAAAAGCCAGCTTCCGGTGGCAGAGGATCCAGAGCCAGTGCCGGCATGGCCAGCGCAGAAATAGTTACCGCGAGTAAAGTTTTTTTCATTTTACCGTCTCTCCAGATCACAATATCAAGTAGCCCGATTATATAGTCTCGAATAGGCAATCACAGACATAAATCTTGGTAATATTCTAATGCCTACCTCGCCTAGGGCGGCAGGGAGAGGCTCACACTGGGTCACCCCGCTATTTGGGCAACGAAGGGTTTTACAGGGGTAGTGGTATAAACACCTTCGAGATCACATGCACTGCACTGGTAACAGCTCGGTCACCCGAGTCGTCAGCAATTCGAGCCATCATCTCCTGCAACACGATGATTTCTCCAAACAGGCGCTCAAAACTCAGGTTATCGACAACGCCCTGATACTCATGAGTAATAATGTAGTGGTGTCCATTGGACTTGAGTGTATTTTTTAGTTTCCATAACAACACCTCAACATTGCGGGCACTGGCCAATAACACTTCCGATGAAAGCTGATCGGGAAGAAACATTTCCGGCTGGTAACCGTAAGCCTCGCGCAACATACTCCCCAAGCCTACCACCAACGCAAAGACGCGATCACCATGGAAATTTGGATCAAAGGCCAGGTTCATGGCGGCCACACCCTGTTTACCATCAAGTTCGGGAAATTCCAATTGATAGCGATGAACCCTCAGCTGTGCCAGGCGACCCTCAACCGTCATCCCTGGTATTTTGTGCAGCTGATCCGGATTCCGTTTATACAACTTAATGACTAACTCGCGAACATCACCGCGAGTTTTGATGATGAACTCATCGGTGACCAGATCGATGTCTGTTTTCATCAGGTTTTTGATTTCATAGCCGCCGCATGCGCAAAGCAATAACGGTAGAGCGACGAGCAGCAATGATAAACGCATTCAGTAATTCTATCTGCTGCGCCGACCCGCGGCGAGCGAATAGGCTGGTAATAATGTCCCGCGCAGCATGGAAACGCCCAATAGATACACCCTAATTTATTCAAGCTCCCCTACTTTCTCTCGCTTTGACTGTAAAACGTCTTCGCTCAGCAAATGGTCGTGTCAACGGAGCTGAATACCGAGACCTACGCCTGCCAATTTGCTGAACGGCTGACAACTTCGACAATAAAGCTGCGCAAAGAGCGTTATATCGAGAAAAACTTGGTACTATCATTCTCTCGTTAGCAGCAATAATAATTTGATCTGAATGTTGAAAATAGTCGTCCTTTCAATGCTGCTGGGTGCCGTAGCGTTTTTTATAGGGTTATCACAACTCTATTCGGTGGCCGTTCAACCCGGCCCGGCTGTCGAGGAGATCGTCTGGGATCCATCGTCAGCAAAGGTGGCTCAGGGCGTAGCAACACTCGTCGACGGTGGTCTGGAAATTCAACTACCTCCATCCGGGGTTACCATAGTATCGCCGTCTGACCGGCGGTTTGCCGCGCAGGCATACCCTTTTTTGCACATAGGCATTGAAGATTCTTCACAACATCTCAAAGTAAGTCTCTCCTGGAAAAATACAACAGATGCAAATAAGCATCAGTCCTACACGCTCGAAAGCGAATTACGCAGTTCTCTATGGCTGGCAACCCATGAGTTGAAAGGTTGGGAGGGAGAAATTCGCTCCCTCTCGCTGATGATTTCGGGTGAACCGGGAGAAACTGTAGCCATCACAGATTTCTCTTTTTTCGGGGCATCTGGGTCCCGGCAATTAAGAGCCATATTCTCTGATTTCGCCGCCTATGCACCCTGGCGCCGTGGATCCATGAATAGCTATACTGGCGTTACCAGCGCCTCTTCATTTTACCCGGTCCCGCTGGTCGTCACTTACCTTGCGTTGTGCTTGCTCGCCTATGCTTTACTCCTCTTTTGGAAAACTAAACTACAGTTCGACTGGAGAGTGGTTGCGGTCATTTTTCTCGCCTGTTGGATAGCACTTGACCTATCCTGGCAAAATCGACTTCTCCATCAACTGGCAGACACCCACCATACTTTTTCCGGCAAAGACACCACCGAAAAGCTCGCTGTCGGGCCGGACGGCAAATTGTTTGATTTTGTGTCAGAAGTAAAACGGCGATTGGGAACCGAAGACCCTCGTATATTTGTTGCCTCGAGCGACGAATATCAGGGATTGCGCGGCGCCTATTATCTATATCCCTTCAATGTATTCTGGGCACTCCGCGGCGAGGAATTACCTCACAGGGAATTTATGCACAGCGGGGACTATATTGTTGCAATCGAACCGACAGAAACTGTGTTCAGCCCGGTTGTAAACGTAGTTGGCGTAGACGGGGGTGGTTCCGCCCCTGCGGAAATAGTCTTCTCTAATAAATCCGGCACACTGTACCGAGTGAAATAGATGGACTTCCTAACTGCGACTATTGCACTCCTTCTACCGGTTCTTCTGGGTGGACTTTGGTTGAGCCTCTTCGTGCCGCGCGGGATTGTCGCGCGCAGAGCCCTAGTCTGGGGCAATGGCGCTCTCATCGGACTGATGTTGATTCCTCAGATAATGCGCGCACAGGACGCGGTCGGCCTGCCCTTAAATTTTTCTTTTACATATTCCATTGTCTGCACCCTAGTTGTGTTGGCGCTGATCGCACGGGTAGTTATTACGCGGAATTCGCAGGTGGAATACACAAAACCGCGGGCCTTCGCCGCAATGCCTACCTTGCACCGGGTATTATTTGTTATTTTTTTGCTGATAATTTTACTTCGCGTCGCGACACTCAGTCTGGAGATTCTATGGCGTCCGTTATTCCCATGGGACGCTACGATGCACTGGGCGACCAAGGCACGGGTCTGGTTTGAGTTCCAGGAAATGGTCCCCTTTGTGGATAATTTTACGTGGCTAAATTCATCTGGAGAAGGCGTCTTTACCGACAGGCACCCCGGCTACCCCGCAGCGATTCCGCTGCTACAGGTGTGGATGAATTTGGCCATTGGCCACTGGAACGAAAGCCTCATGAACCTACCCTGGGTGCTCTGCCTACTAGCATTAGGAACCGCACTCTATGGTCAGTTGCGTTTTGCTGGCGTCAACCCACTGCTCGCAATAGTTGCCGCATATTTGTTGCAATCGATGCCTCTGATTAATACTCATGTAGCCTTGGCGGGTTACGCTGACCTGTTCCTGGGGGCTGCCTACTGTGGTGCTTTGATGGCTTTTCAGAGCTGGGTCACAACGCGGCAGCGGTGGCAGGGCTTATTGGTGATACTTTTCGCAGTATTGTGTTCATCCATCAAATCGGAAGGTGTTGTGTGGGCACTCACTCTGATCCCAGCTCTGGTGGTGACGCTCATGACAGCACGTCAGGCGGCCAAACTTATTGCCCTGTTCACACTCATAATGGTTGTGCTCCTGACTCTGGTGTCAAAGAACACCGTTATCGCCGGTTATACGATTGAGGGACTAGCGCCAAGTCTTCATACCGCTGGACTCGTTGGCACAGTGAAGGTGATCTGGCTACATGACAACTGGCACCTATTTGGCTACCTTCTGCTGGCGATGATTCCACTGGGCTTAGTTCTGCCGGGTACGATGACGAAGAAATTTCTGGGCCTCAGCCTTGCCCTGGGTATTGCTGCCGGTTCCTATATCTATTTGTTTTTGTTCACGGGTTTTGGATGGGGGGCATCAAACTTTGCTGCTGTGGGCAGACTCGGCATACAAATCGTTCCCGGTCTGCTCTTTCTTTGCGTACTGATATTCAACGAGTATCTCGACAGGCGTGAACTGCAATCATCCGCCGACGCTACCGAGTCGTCTGTTTAACAGAAAGTCGCTGATCAAGATATCTTCAGGCAATTGCCTGGTGGTGGCTGCATAGGCGGCTTTAAACACTCAGTGATTGTTAATAACTGCAACATTAAGTAATCGTTACATACACCGTGTTACAGGTTAAAGCGATCGCGCAAAAATCGGGAAATACCGTCTTCATTATGGTGGCCTATCACCGCGGTAGCTTTGGCCTGCAATGCCTCTTTTGCATTGCGCGGCGCATAACTTTCATCTGCCATCGCGAACATACTCAGGTCATTCTCGCTATCGCCGAAACAAATTACCTTAGTAAAACCTAAATCCTGTTTCAGCGTGGCAATAGCATTGCCCTTGCTCGCGGCGCTGTGATGTACGTCTATCCAATACAAGCTATCACCCTCCAGGGCTGCACCGGCATAGGCCACCAGATGATCTTCTCCCTGGACCAGTTGCTCCACTGAATCAATTGCTGTGCGTGGGCCCAGCGCACTTATATTGATTATATCCGCTTGCGCGGGAAGTTCCTCTATTGGCAGCAGCGCCATCCCACGCTCCTGTGCGAACAGAGTGGACAGACGACGCTCAGCAGCATTCTGCAAAGGTGGGTGGTACACCACGTGTTGGTTGCCGGATTCCAGCGTAAAAATAAACGGGGTGACCGCCGCCCGCATGAAGGCCTCCACGACTTGGCAAATCTCCGGATTGGTCAGTAGATTTCGGTGGCTGAAGCTATCACTTTGGGGCAGCCAGATCATGACGCCATTTTTGTAAATTTGCGGCAGAGTAAAGCGGTGCCCAAGCAACAAATCCCGCGCGCTATGGAGCGTTCGGCCAGTGGCCACCGTATAGGCGATCCCGCGTCGATGCAGCTGCTGCAACGTATCACGGGTGTGTGCAGACACCTGCGACTTGCGGTCCAACAGGGTGCCGTCCAGATCAAAGACTATGAGTTCCATCGAAGTACGGGGCTGCGTAGCAAAAACCACAGTTTACCTTGAGTTTGGGCTCGCTCGCTGCCGATTTGCCGGCAACCCACATAAATTTTTATGATGCGACTTGGAAGGTATACAGATGTATACCTTTTAAAAAGTTGCTACCATGCCTCCCTTCTGAGAAAACACACCGGCAGCGTATCTAGCGCAAGTGTTGAGGAGAAAGCCATGACTGAACCAGCAAAGAATTTACCCCCGATTGGAGAGGTGTTTAATCCCCACTCTCCAGAGTACATGTTGGACCCTGTTTCACAGTGCCTGGCACTCGCCGAGCGCGGGGCTCTGGTGTGGTACGAGCCGTGGCAAGCCTGGATGATGACGCGTATGGACGACATCATGGCCTGCTGGAAAACCGAACCCCTGTCCTCTGACTTCTACGATTGGGAGTTTGCACCGCCCAGACCACCGGAGGAGGAGTGGAGTAATTTCGAGCGCGCCCTGATCGGCCACAGTTTGCTGGCTGATCACGATCATCACCGCTTGGTACGTCGTGTCACCGCGCCGGCATTCTCGCGCAACGTTGTGGACAAAATTCAGGCAAAGATCGAACCCGAGATTCGCAAGCTGTTCGAGGAGTTGGGTGAGCCTGAGGAATTCGATTACATTGAGAAAATCGCGTTCCACATCCCTTTTATATCCATCACCCGTATGGTGGGAATTCCAGAAAAATACTGGCCGCAGATCAAGCAGGTCATCATGACATTCACAGAAACCTGGAACCCCACCATTTCCGACGAACAGCGCGAGAGCGCCCGTCAGGACAGCAACCAGGCCATTGATATTATCAAGGAAGTCATTGCTGAGCGCCGTAGCGCTCCCGTGCAGGACGATTTTCTCAGCACTTTATTGCGCATCGAAGTGGAGAATGAAGGGTTTGAAGAAGGGGATATCATCACGCTGATACTGGCGTTGATCGGCGCCGGCGCCGACACCACCCTGGTCGCCCAGCAGTGGTCCGTGTATGCTCTGCTCAAAAATAACCGAGACCAAATCGATAAGGCCCTGGCGACGCCAGAGAGCTTCACCAATGCATTTTGCGAGATCAACCGCTGGGGCGTCTCATCCAAAATGGGTTTTGCCCGCTACGCCCCCCGGGACATGGAATTCATGGGTGAGAAGTTGCGCAAGGGCGTCATGGTTCTGATGATGCCACACCTTAAAGATCACGATCCAAGCTACTTCGAGAATCCTGAACAATTTGATGTAGAACGAGTTTTCGAACCGGATGCCCTGTTCGGCTATGGCCCACGTTTTTGTATTGGTGCTGCGCTGGCCAAACGTCAGCTCTATCTCACGATATCTGAACTGTTCAAACGCTTTCCAAATATTGAATTGGCAGAAGAACCCACGCGCGACGATACCGACCACAACGCGGTGGTGTTTAAGCGGTTGATGTTGAAAACCAACTGCTCGCTGTCCCGCCCGCAGTCATAGCATGCATCATCACTCTGTGATGGAGATATCTAGTGCCGGTTCGGCATCTCTACCACGGTGTATAGACTGAAGGAGGCTGAGGCGGGTACCAGCGGTGGCCACACGTCTCTGCCTCCACCTCGACACGAAATTTTAAACTGCTCTATTACCCGATGCGTATTCGTGTACTTGTAGACCATCTAGATGGCTATACTGGAACCCACATTTTTTCAAAAAAACATAGCATGAAAAAATTCTTCGGCATGGTAATGCTCTTGGTTGTCATGACCGTGGCTCTGGCAGCCGCGGGACTGATGTTCATGGATTCACCACAGAAAACGCTGCAGTCACTGGCAATTCGCCACGCTGACAAGCTTCCACTTGAGTACTTTGGCGGGCGTTTATTCGACCAGCACTGCGCTAATTGCCACGATAATCCCGCCCTGCACGCACCTACCCGAGCGGCACTTTCAGGCTTTTCTAAAGAGAGCATCATGGTCGCCATGGAGTTTGGCAAGATGCAGCCCATGGCCGCCCATTTACGCCAGCAGGAGCGCTTCCTCATTGCCACCTATCTCGCCGGCAGTGCTCAGAATACCTATGATTGGATAGCGCAAAACCGTTGCACCGAGGCCGCTGCGGATACCGCCACGGACTACGTAAGTGACTGGGGGCTAGGGCCGCATAATCGACGATTTGTAGACGGCAAGAACGCGGGCATCAACCGCGACAACGTGGAGACATTACAGCTCGCATGGAGCCTGGCCTTTCCCAGAGTGACGGACATGCGGTCGCAGCCTGCCATTATCGGTGACACGCTATACTTGGGAGACAAGACCGGCATGCTGTATGCGCTGGACAGGAACTCCGGGTGCATCCGAGCGCATACCAAGGTCTTTAGCGGCATCCGATCGGCTATTACCGTGATAACGCTGCCGAGCGGCGATAAGCGCCTGACCTTCGCCGATTCAGTGGCATCTGTTTTCGCAGTCGATCCCGACAGCCTTGAGATTGTATGGCAACGATCCACGCGACTGTTCGATACCTCCATCATTACCGGTTCAATCAGTTATCACAACAACCGCTTGTTCGTCCCAATCTCCTCTTATGAGGTCGCTGCAGCTGGCAGCCCCAACCATATTTGCTGCACCTCCCACGGCGGTGTCATTGCACTGGATGCAAGCACCGGAGAGTCCCTGTGGGAATGGCATGCAACCGGCGACGCCGTATTGCAAGGCCTAAACACGGCCGGCCGCGAAAAATACGGTCCCTCCGGGGCAGCCGTGTGGACCACCCCGGCAATCGACGCCAAACGAAACCGAATCTACATCGGCACCGGTGAAAACCTAACACGCCCGGCAACAGATACCTCCGATGCCATCATTGCGCTGAACATGGATAGCGGTGAACGCGTCTGGCGCTTCCAGCCAACCGCCGATGATGTTTGGAACGCGGCCTGCCTGAATGGCGGCGCCAACTGCCCAACTGATCCCGGTGAAGATTTTGATTTTGGCGCATCGGTCATCATTGCAGAACAGGCCGATGGATCACAAGTGCTGCTGGCAGGACAAAAGTCCGGTGAGGTGTTTGCACTCAACCCCGATACCGACGACAAAAACGGTCAAGTGCTCTGGCGCCAGCGCGTCAGCCTTGGCACTACCAATGGTGGCATCCATTGGGGAATGGCCGTGTCAGGGCAGCGGCTGATAGTACCCGTGGCGGACCCAGAACGGGACAAGCCGGGCTATACGCCGCAGCCAGGACTGTATGCGCTGGACCTTGCCAGCGGCGAAAGGCTCTGGCAACAAACAGTGGAACGCGGTTG
>PKCY01000227.1 GCA_002862985.1 Haliea sp. | reverse complement strand
ACACGCTGTGCGCAAATGCGGGCATACAGGAAAACAGTATTAATGGAGAGGACGCCATGACAGCACTACCTAAAACCAAAGATCTTATTTTGGAAAAAGAAGGGAGCGTACTGACCATCTGGTTCAACCGCCCCGAGGCAAAGAATTCCCTGTCGGCCGAAATGGTCGACGAAATTCACGCCGTGCTGGACACCGCTGCGCATGACAAATCACTACGCACATTGATCGTACGAGGCAAGGGCGACATATTTTGCGCGGGCGGTGACATCAAAGGGTTTAAGTCTGGATTGCAGGGCGGTGAACCAACAGAAGAAGATGTTGCGGCTGGCAATCGCTCTTTCGGCGACCTGATGATCAAACTCAATGAACAACCGCAGGCAGTGATTATGCTGGTTGAAGGTGCGGCTATTGGTGGTGGATTGGGCTTGTGCTGCGTTGGCGATGTCACCATCGTTACGCGGAGCGCCAAATTTCGCCTATCGGAAACCAGCCTCGGCATTCCACCGGCCCAGATCGCGCCCTTTGTCACCGAGCGCGTGGGACTCACACAGGCCCGCCGTTTAATGTTGACCGGTGCCCGCTTCAAAGGCGAGGAAGCCGTTCAGTATGGTATCGGGCACATCCTGGCAGAGGACGCCGCCGACATGGAAACGCAATGCACCAGAGTACTCGAACAAATAGCACTGTGCGCGCCCGGCGCCAACGCGGTCACCAAAAGCATTGTGTTTGAAGCCACGCGTCGCTCACGTCCGGACGCATTGGATTTTGCCTCCCGTGGATTTGCCGCCTGCATGCTCAGTGACGAAGGGCGCGAGGGCGTGGCGGCCTTTGTCGAGAAGCGCAAACCCAAATGGGCCAACGAATAATTCCGCGGAGAGCACAATGACACGATTTAGCAGCATCCTGGTCGCGAATCGCGGGGAGATTGCCTGCCGCATAATCCGCTCCGCCAAGGCACAAGGGTACCGCACAGTGGCGGTGTACTCCGACGCAGACGCCAAAGCGCCCCATGTACAGATGGCAGATGAAGCGGTGCACATCGGTCCCAGTCCAGTGAACGAGTCGTACCTGGTCGTAGACAACATTCTCAATGCCGCAAAGTCCAGCCGCGCCGAAGCCATACATCCAGGCTATGGTTTTCTCAGCGAGAATGCTAATTTTGCCAGGGCGTGTGACGATGCGGGGCTGGTTTTTATCGGCCCCAGCCCCGATGCAATTTACCTCATGGGTAATAAGGCAGAAGCCAAGCGCCGTATGATTACGGCTGAGGTGCCCTGCGTGCCCGGCTATGAAGGCCAGGACCAGGACGACGAGACGCTGCTCAGGGAAGGTGCAAACATCGAGCTACCGTTAATGGTCAAGGCTTCCGCCGGCGGTGGCGGCCGCGGTATGCGCCTGGTAGACAAAGCTGATGAACTGGCCAATGCTATTAAACTGGCACGGGCCGAGGCAGCTGCTGCATTCGGCAACGATGAGTTGATTCTGGAAAAAGCAATCATTCGTCCACGCCATGTGGAAGTGCAGGTGTTCGGGGACAGCCACGGTAATATTGTGCACCTCGGTGAACGGGACTGCTCTATCCAACGCCGCCACCAGAAGGTCGTGGAAGAAGCACCCTGTCCGATTATGACTGAAGCACTGCGCAACAAAATGGGGGCCGCCGCCGTGGCCGCCGCTCGCAGTATCGATTACTGCGGCGCTGGTACCGTAGAATTTTTGCTGGATGAAAGCGACAAGTTTTACTTTCTGGAAATGAACACGCGCTTGCAGGTCGAGCACCCGATAACCGAATTGATAACCAACCGCGATCTGGTGGCCCTCCAGTTACAGGTTGCTCAGGGCGAGCCTCTGGGTTTCTCACAAAACGACGTCACGCTGAACGGGCACGCCATTGAGGTGCGACTGTACACCGAGGATCCAAGTCAGGATTTCCTGCCCACATCTGGACCGGTCGATCTATGGTCACCGCCATCGGGCGCAGGCATTCGGGTAGACAGCGGCATTTGCACCGGGCAGTCAATTTCGCCCTTCTACGATCCAATGGTTGCCAAGATAATCGCCAGCGGCCCCACCCGAAATATCGCTCGTCTGCGATTGATTGAGGCCCTGAAGGAAACAGTATTGTTTGGCACACGACACAATAGGGACTTTCTGGTTAGCTGTCTTGAGAAGGATTGTTTCACAGAAGGAAAAGCAACTACTGCATTCATTGCCGAGGAGTTCGCAGAAGGAGAAATTGCCCACCAGCAACCCACCTTTGCCGACAATGCCGTTGCCGCCGTTTTGGACATGAGACTACAGCACCTCGACTTGTATGAAAGGAGTGTCCTGGTCGCACCCCAGTTGCGAGACTGGGCCAGTGCGAGTCCGCTCGTTTCGCGCAAACAATATAGCCAGGGTGAGGAGGTCCACGATCTGTCGATCACGCCGCTGGGTGATTCCCGCTATAGCGTATTTGATGAAAACAATACTGTTGTTATCCATCTGCTCTCTATGGGGGACAGTACTGCCCATATCGACATTGACGAAACGCACCATGTTGTGCGCTACCACCTGCCGGAAGAGGGAAAACTGTACCTATCCATTGACGGTCGCGCCGCCCAGTACAGCGATATGATCCGCATGGATGGCGCTCAGGACCAGACAGCTGGCAGCGGTAGCGTAGTGGCGCCAATGCACGGTCTGTTATTGGAGGTGCATGTTGCAGCCGGTGATACTGTCGAAGAGGGCCAGACCCTGGCAGTGCTGGAAGCGATGAAAATGCACTACGAAATTGTTGCCAGCGCAGCCGGCGAAGTCACAGAGGTGCTAGCGTTGGCAGGCAATCAAGTAGCTGCCGACGACTTGTTGATCGAAATTGAAGTCGCCGACTAGCCAGTAAGGGTCATCATACGACCCTTGAGTTGCGGCACTGCCCCTTTTTTTCACAGACGGCGACTATCGAAACTGAGTGCACCGCTCGGAAACCACCCTGACATTTCACAGACAATGGCTTTACGTTTTGAAGTACTTATACACGCATGAACAGTGAACAAGCGGTAATAAAGATACGGTTGGAACGGCTCTCGGGTTACCGGTCGTGGCGAACAGAATGGCCAATTGTTTGGTCAAAAAATGCTACCGCCTGCGCGGCGATATCACTTTGCAGCGCTTTTCGATCAACATCGATCCCTTGTCCGCAGAGATTAAATTCCGGCAGAAGCCAATCAGCCAGAGACGTGGCTGTGTTACAACTGAGGAATAAGAAATGGCCACCGACAGGCTGCATACTAAGTTGAATTTCAGGAATATGTTCCGCATAGTAAAGCGCGTTCAGGCGCGGTTTCAACAATTCATCATCCGCTGTTGCAAACAGGGCAACAGGTACATCAATATGCGACAGACTATCTGGCGTCATTGCGGGTCCCACCGCCGGGGCCATTGCAAGAACGGCTTGAATGCGTGGATCACGCAGTGATATTGAAGCAGCAGAAGCCCGCTCCAATGCTTGCCTGGGTGCGAGATCACAATCGGGGCCTGCATCTTCGCCCCTGCAGTATGTCTGCATTCGGCTCAGCTCGTAAATACCTCCGGCAAGCGCAATCACTGTGTAGCCACCCGAGGAAAAGCCTGCCGCACCGACGCGTTGAACATCGATCGCCCTACTGTAGCGCGGGCTGTCTAGGAGCGAAGTCAATAACAGGGACAAGTCTCCCGGTCGGTCCCATACCCCTATAATCCCTTCAGGCGTATTGTCACCCACGGTATTGTAGGGGTGATTGACCGCCGCAACCACATACCCTGCCTTTACCAGAGCATTGCTCAGCCATTCAAGATTACTGTAGTGGCCGCCACTGCCATGACTCAATAACACCAGGGGCGCTTTTACTGCCTCTACGGGCAACCATACTTTATATTCAATCTCACGCTCTCTGGCACTATCGAGCAAAATGCCCTCGTGCCGGCCGCTGCAGGCGCAAAGACCTAAGCATAGAACGAAAAACCATTGTCTCATTGCGCGAACGGCTCCTGACTCGAATCCAATGGAAAAAACACATTGGTGAAATTATGCACGTCATTGAACCGGGCAGCGATCATTTTTTCCTGGACCAGACCAAGCTTACGATACCAAGTACTGTTAATAGTAGTAGCGTAACAATACCTGCCACACCCAGTATCGTGTCCGGCAGTGGACGGCCCGACCACTGCAAGTAATGTATTTTGTACAGGTTGTCTATCAATCGGGTATCACGGCCAGATTGTGCAAGTGACATGCTCGACCAGTGCAGAGTAATCTCAACGCCTGTAGAAGTAGTTACTCTACTCCCAGATATTTCGACGATGTCACCATAGCGTTCTAAGCTTACCGCAATCGCATCTTCAACCAGACGCTCAACATCCGTCTCTGACGGCAGCTCTCTTGGCCGATCAGTTATCGGGTCTATATGCCTCACGGTTCCACCTCCACTCAGCAAGAGGTGATAACCAAGTATTGTTCTGAAATATTTTGCCTCTTCCCAGTTTTTCGTGAGATTTGAATCGAACGTCTTTTCCAACGGGTACATTTTTACGGCCAGCTGCTCATAAGCTTCGTTGTATCCCGGCTTGGTCAAAAACACGATCCCTGTTAAAGACCAGCCAAGCAGAGGAAGAACAAGGACCACTCCAATAATTTTGTGCAGACTACTTGGGCGCATCATAATTCTATTGGAGATATCCCGTGTGAAGCCGATTAACACCAATGCCCCGACTGGTTAACGCTTGCAACCAATGGGCAACTTCAGTGGGTCAGCCCTCGTTTTGTACGGTCTATGCTAACCGTGTAGAAAATAACGGCTGTTAAATACACGACCAGCCATCTGACAAGTGTCTCCGCGGAGATATCCACCGCTAACAGAACGTAGATCAGAGATAAAAGAAGCAGTGCAACTGCGTAGACTAGAAAGATTGCCGCTTTTGCAGTGCGGAAAAATATGTATTTTCGTTCCATTGCAACCCTCCGGACACATAAGGCACGTTCTTTCGAACTCTCCGGTCACTGAAGAGTCCAGCTGTATCTGATACCAACGTCCATATTCTACACACCCTGGTCGAATATGTTGCTCGAAACTTACTCGATGGCTGGGACGGATACAACCACGCACCGGCTTCCTGTTCTCCCTACATGGTTTAAATATAGTTCTCGGTGAATTCCTCTTCAAGCTATCCAGCATTACCTGCTGGCCGCCTTTCCATCAGAAAATCAAAATCGTTCATAGAACAAAACTTTATAATGGCGGCCTGCCCCTTGTCTGCCCAGAGATACTTTTTAGGTTTTCATAACAAGCACCCACTGTCTCTGCCTCAGTAACATTTATTGGCGGCAGAAAAATCCAGTGATGTCATTACAATCACGTACCTTCAAACTCTCTGTTTTGGGCGCGCATGCTACGAGTAGTACTTTCTACTTATTGCTTTTATTTCAACAGTATAGCGCATTGATGCGCCTCTAAATTTTTCTAGAGTTCTCTGAAAAATGGCTCAGATTTGAAATTTATTGCAAAGGTTCCGCATTTTCACCTCGGAAGCTTTCCGTATTGATTTGCGTTGCTGTAGACAGCTGTAGCGGCGGGGAAGAATCGTGTACCTACGCCCTCTTTAAGGTCTATACTGAGGCTCTAACTATAAGGGTGAGCACATGTACAAAGCGATATTACCTGTAACTTGGATTGTAATATTGACAGCGACTTCAGTACCCCTCAGCGCCCAGACAGATATACAAGACCCGGTACCGACCGTATTGGGGGGGGTGCTGGAGGAGGTACTGGTTACTGCGCAGAAGCGCACCCAGATTCTTCAGGACGTTCCTATTTCTATCAGTGTTGCAACGGCTCAGGACATTGCTGACATCAATGCCTTCTCGTTCACTGATTTGGTGCAACTTACACCAGGCGTTTCAATCTTCCCCGGTATTCAAGCGGCATCAATTCGACTGCGCGGTGTAGGCCCTGGGTTTTTCTCCGTGGGTTCACCACAAAGCGTCGTAGTCTTTGTGGACCAATTCGCACAGTCGCAAATTGGCACCGTATTTTCGACATTGGTTGATCTGGAACGGCTGGAGTTGTTGCGCGGACCGCAGGGCACGCTCTATGGCATCAACGCGCCTGGCGGGGCCTATAACATCATTACTCGGTCGCCCGCCATGGAGGGCACCGAAGGCTACCTGGAGGGGACATACAGTCAATATGACTCCTCTAATTTAGGGGCTGTAGATTTGCGCGGCGCGGTAAATATTCCATTGGTCGATGACCAGGTTGCGCTGCGCCTGGCAGGGGTGTACCGCGATGACGATGGTTATATTGAGAACGTTAACCCCATCTCACCAGACAAGACCAGCGGCGGCAACGACACGAAAGCCCTGCGTGCCAAAATGCGCTGGCTCATGAACGACACTATGCAGTTAGATACTATCGCCAACTATCAGGACCTCACCCAGTATGTTTCCTCATTTAACTATCAAGGCGAAATACCCGGGACCGGCGGTGATACCGGCATTCCGGCGGAGTACGGTAAGTTTAAAGACCGAAAAGATTATGGTGAGTTCGTCGGCAAGGTCGACGGTAATATCAAGGACATCAGTCTCCATTGGTCCTGGGAAGCGGGTTTCAGTGATGTTGACTTCCTGGCAATGCATCAGCGGTTTAAAAACAGTTCCAACGAAAACCGGAAGCCTTTTCCCAACTCCAATGAGGTCTTCAACATCGACCTGGACTACAAAATCACGACTTATGAGCTGCGCTTTTCAGATGTTATCGGTGACATTAGTTACGTGACGGGCCTGTATCACTTTGCCCGCCCCGTCGACGGCGTTTTCAACGTCGTGGTGACAGACACGGAAGTCATTGGCGACTCCAGCGGCGAGGATAGCGGTAACGCCATTTATGGAAATATTAGCTACGCATTTACCGAAGAGTGGGAGTTGGGGTTGGGCGCCCGCTACGACGATATCGAAACGACCATGAACGGCGACATTCGCTTTCTCGAGTATGTTGCCCTCGTCGACGATAAACTGGATTTCGATCACCTCTCATGGAGTGTGAAGCTCAGCCACTACTACAGCGACAACCTGACGTTTTATGCATCTGCGGACAACGCCTTCAAGCAAGGAGGGTTCAATCCGCTGGTGCCTGGCGTATTCGCACTGTCCGAATTCTTCCCGGAAATCGCAGCCTTCGGGCGCGAGGTGGCTACTTTCGAAGAAGAGATATCAGATTCCTATGAACTCGGAGTAAAAGGACTGTTGCTGGACAATCATCTACGGTTTACGCTGGCCTTATTCTATCAAGAGTTCAAGAATCATCAGATCGGCTTTCCTGGTGAGGTGCCCGCACTGACTCCTTTGGGTGGGCTGTTCAACAACCAACTCGGTAATGCCGATGAAGTGCTTACGCGCGGGGTCGAGTTCGATGTTACCTATGTATTTGCCCAGCGCTGGGAGGCCGCCTTACGAGGCGCTTACTCCGATCCTACCATTGAAGATTGGAACGGCCGCCTATGCGAAGCGGGCGAGGAACCAGCACTTTTACCCGGGCAGGTTCCTTTTCCAGACCAATTATTCTGCCCCAAAAACGGTAAGCCTCTCAATGCTTTGCCCCGCTGGCAGACAAACTTTCAACTCGCATATGAACACGACCTGGGCAGCAACTGGGCCCTTGCCTCGCGCCTGAACTGGACCTGGCAATCCAAACCCGCGCGGCAAACGCTGGCTGACAGCAACAAGCCCGATATACCCAGCGTCAGCCGCTTTGACGAGAACAAAAGCCGCTTTGACGTGTCATTTGTCTTTTTTGAGCCCAACCTAGGGCTAGAATTAAAGCTCTGGGCAAAAAATCTGACGAACGAAGACCTCAACGTCAATCCTGCCCAATTCGAGGACACACAGACTCTAGTGGGCATGCAGTATCCAGGGCGTGAGTTTGGCTTCACGGCTATTTATACCTTTTGAAAACAGACTAGCGCTTAGAGGTGCATTAAGAAAACGTAATAGTTCAGCCGGCAACCAGATAGTAATCTAAACTTCTATATTGAGGCAGATGGCGGCCGCAAAGCCAAAGGAAAGACATGAGATACATGTCCAGAATATTGATCGGTGCCAGCGTATTACTGTTGTTTGGTTGCGGCAGTGCGGACCCTAGTGCAACCGGCGGCCCACTGGCGATGCGTCGCCTCACGGGCGAACAATATCGCAATGCCATTGAAGACGCCTTTGGCAGTCAGGTTGAGGTGGCAGGTCGCTTCGAACCAGACAATCGCCAGGAGGGCCTCAACGCACTCGGGGCCTCTCGGGTCGCCGTCACACGCAGTGGATTCGAGCAGTACGAAGCCATGGCCCGCAGCATTGCTGCTCAGGCCACTTCGCCTGAACTGCGTGCGGACATTCTCCCCTGCCAACCCCGATCAGCAACCGCTCCCGATAACGCCTGTATGGCACAAATAATCAGCGAGCTTGGTCGCACACTGCTACGTCGACCACTGACAGAGGAAGATATTCAGCTTCGCGCGGAAGTTGCCACCCGCGTTGCCGAAGAACAGCAAGACTTTTATGCAGGTCTGCAACTCGCCCTCGCCAGTCTGATGGTAGCGCCCGATTTTCTGTTTAGAGTTGAAGTAGCCGAGCCCGCCCCCCTGCCAGAGCAGCCAGAAAGGTTAAGGCTAACCAACCTGAGCCTGGCCACCAAGCTCAGTTACTTTCTGTGGAATCGCGGCCCGGACGAAACGCTTCTGGCAGCGGCGGAACGCGGCGAACTGACTCAGCCAGAGGGTCTGACTCGAGAAGTGGATCGCATGGTGGGTTCTGAACATCTTGCTGATGGCGTGAGCGCTTTCTTTGAGGATGTATTTGTTTTTGATCAATTTGATGAACTGAGCAAGGATGTTACCCAATATCCCCTGTTCAATAATCGCGTGGCCGCCGACGCGCGCGAACAGACATTGCGCTTTGTGGTCGATCAGCTGGTAACTCAACAGGCAGACTACCGCAGCCTGTTCACTTCCAATCAGTTGCCTATGACTCGATCCCTGGGACCGATTTACGGCATACCGGTACGCACAGTTGAAGGCTGGGAAACCGCCACACTGCCTGCCAAGCAATCACGCAGCGGGCTGCTGTCACATGCAAGCTTCGCCATGCTGCATTCCCATCCGGGCCGCAGCTCTCCCACGCTGCGCGGTGTGTTTATGCGTGAGGCCCTGCTGTGCCAGACTGTTCCCGAGGCCCCGGCTGATGTAGATTTCACGCAATTCACGCAGAATGTGGCGGCGGTCCATAAAACCGCCCGCGATCGTCTGGCGGTGCACGCCACTCAGGCCAGCTGTCGCAAGTGCCACGCACTTACAGATCCAATTGGTCTCGGCTTGGAAAGCTTCGACGGTATCGGCAAGTTCCGCGTGTCAGAAAACGAATCGGCTATCGACACCAGTGGCGATTTCGACGGAGTTGCCTTTTCCAACGCCGCTGAGTTGGGGCAGGCTTTTGCTGAAAGCCCATTAGTGAGCGCCTGTCTGGTCGAGAATCTCTATCGCTATGCCGTGGGTAGAAAACAAACCAACGGCGAACGCCGCCTGCTGCGCTATCTGGAAGACACCTTTGCCCAGAGCGGCTACCAGCTGCCTGCACTGATGCGGAATATTGCTACCAGTGAGGCATTTCGCACTGCCACTGCACCAGCTATCGAGGCACGCACGGCCAAGCAGGAACCGACACGGACTAACGCGCAGAGCGATAGCGACAGTACAACCCTCACCCTCACCCTCAGCAGGAGTGAATCAACATGAAGAATAGTAAAAGCGGCGCTGGTATCAATCGGCGAACGTTTCTACGCGGCACACTTGGGGGCGCGGCCGTTTCTGTCGGCCTCCCCTTCCTCGACGTTTTCCTGAACACCAATGGCGATGCGATGGCAGCAACCGGCGCACCACTACCTCGACGTTTCGGCACCTGGTTTTTTGGCTGCGGCATGAATCCGCAGCGCTGGAATCCAAGCACTGAGGGCACCGATTGGGAGCTGTCGCCAGAATTACTGCCCATTGCACCGATGCGCGATCGTATGAATATACTGAGTGGCTATAGCGTACTGCTCAATGGGGAGGCGAATCAGGTGCACCGTACCGGTGTGTTCGGCGCACTATGCGGCGGCGCACCCAAAACCGCCGACACGGTGACAGGCCCCACCCTCGACGTGTTGATCTCTGACGCAATTGGCACCCGCACTCGCTTCCGGTCGTTGGAAATGGCGGCGACGGGAAACCCCCGACACAGCAACAGTCTGCGTGATGTCAGCAGTGTCAATCCTGCTGAACCTAGTGCGCTTGGCTTTTACACACGCATATTCGGGCCCGGCTTTTCAGACCCTAATGCAGCGGAGTTTTCTCCTGATCCTAACGTCCTGCTCCGTAAGAGTGCGCTGTCGATCGTGACAGAGGACCGCAAGCGTCTCGAGCGCCAGCTCGGACAAAGCGATCGCGCTCGGCTAGATCAATACTTTACTGCGCTGCGCCAGCTCGAACAACAATTGGAACTACAATTACAACAGCCGCCACCGTTGGAAGCCTGCAGCATTCCCAAAGCACCGGTCGACCTCCCGCACGATACCGAAATTGAGAACGTGATGGCTAATCACGGCCTGATGGCGCAAACCCTGGCACTGGCCTTGGCCTGCGATCAAACCCGCGTGTTCAATATGCAGTTTTCCGACCGCGCTTCCAGTTTACGCATGCCCGGCAGCACCGATACTCACCACACCCTTACACACGAGGAGCCGCGCGATGCAGTGCTGGGTTACCAGCCTAACGCGGCAGCCTTTGTGCTCAAGGGCATGGAAGCCTGGACCCAATTTGTTCAAACGCTGGACGCGGTGCCCGAGGGAGACGGCACACTACTGGACAACTGCCTGGTGATGGCACACTCGGAAACCTCAGAGGCCAACACGCACAGCGTGGTGGGTATGCCGTTTATGACAGCGGGCACTGCCGGTGGCCGACTGCGCACTGGGCTGCACATCAGCGGCGTAGGCGAATCGGTGAGCCGCGTTGGCCTCACAATGCAACAGGCCATGGGCCTTAATGTGGGTCAATGGGGTGCGGATCAGAATCAAACCGACCGGCCTATTTCAGAAATTCTCGTTTGAGTACATCGCCAAGCGATCGAAACACGACAAGGGGTAAACTAAAATGAAGTACCTGATATTCATCGCTCTAGTAGCACTGCTTGGCGCCTGCGGTGACAAGTCTGCGAGCGTGGCCCCCACAGAAGCAGTTGTGGCCGCCGCTGCAGAAGATCAGATTCGTGGTTTTGTTTTTACCGAGTGGGCTTATGATATTCCCAAAGAGGATCCCGGCGATTGCCCCAAGGGTATGAACATCACCGATGAAGATTTTTTTTCCGATGAATATGCTGAAGTTCGCGATGAAGTGAAACGCCGCTTCGATGCCGGCGACCACGAAGGCGCGCTGGGATTGTTGCCCGCCGATGCCTGCAAGGACCCCTCAGTATGGCCCGACCCAGGCCACGTTCTGCTGGAAGGCAATGCTTCAGTTGTGGGCCTGGACCTTGATAGTGAAAACACTCGCGCCGACGGCGGAGGTCAGTGTGCACATGATGATTTTATCGACGCCAACGGACAGACAGGCATCGACAACCAGCACTATCGCCTGATGGGTTGCGTGAAAGGTTTTCGCCCTGACGGACTGTTCGATCGTCTATTTGATACCAATAATTCGATTTTGGAGAATGGCTACGCGACCTTATTGGAAATGAAATTGGTGGAGGGAACCACCACCGATGGTCGTGTGGAAGCGCGACTGTTCACGAGTGCTGGCCCGATTACAAAAGATGCTAATGGCAACGTTGTGCCAGACATGAGCCAGCTCGTACATGACGATACGCTGTTCCACAGCGCCGTATTTCGCGGCGAAATTAAAGACGGTGTATTCACTGCGGGGCCAGTCGATGCCAAGCTGAAATTCAAGGTGCAGGCAATTGACAACTATTACTGGTTTCGCGATTTGCGCATCCGTGCAGAAATGCTAGCCGATGGCAGCATGAAGGGTGTGTTAGCGGGATACTGGGATATAAAGAATGCCTTCAACTTCCTGACGGAAGTTTACATCGGACCCCTGCATCTGGGGCGGGCCGCTGCCAACAACATCGGCTATCAATGCGCTGGTGTCTACCATGCGTTACCACGTGTCGCTGACGGTCACCCCGACCCCAAAACCGGTCAGTGTACTTCGATGTCGACCGTGATCAAGTTCGCCGCCGTACCGGCCTTTGTAATCATGCCCGAGAGCAGCGTGCAGCTTGCCCAGCAAAAGTGAATGAGCAAACACTGACCAGGCGCCAGCTCTTGCGGCACGGTGGCATATTGGCCGCAGTCCCGCTATTGCATGGCTGCGATACCACGGTCACCACACTGTGCGCAGACCCCGAGCTACTCAGCCGCGGTGAAGAGCAAATGCGTAACACCCTTCAATACTCCGAGCGTTCCACCACTGCTGACCAGTCCTGCACTAACTGCCAGTTTTTCAGGGCCGACACAGGCAGAGAGTGTGGCCATTGCGAAATCCTCAGCGGCTGGGTCAGTGAGCAGGCCTACTGCACCTCATGGGCCTTGCGGAGCTGAAATCATGGACTGGATGGACCTACTAGCTGATCCAGCCTACCGGCACATACTGCTTAACCATATTCCGGTCATCGGCTTAATTATCGCCTGGGTCGTACTGGCAGTTGGGCTCGTCCTGCGTCAGACCACAATGTTGTTCACGGGGTTGGCCTTGATCGCCGTTACCGCCGGCACAAGTATTCCGGTGGCAAATTATGGGGATGCTGCCTACCCGGCAATTTATGACCTTCTGGACGGACACGGTCGGGACTGGCTGGACTATCACGCAGAAGTCGCCGAAACCTGGCTACCGTTATTGTATGCAAACTCTGCAATCGCCATCACTGCGATCGTCATAGGCTGGGCCCGGCTGCACTGGCTGCCATGGGTCTCTCTTGTGGTCGCTCTGATTACGCTAGTTAGTATCGGCGGTGTCAGCCTGGTGGCCGGCGCAGGCGGCAAGATACAACATCCCGAGTTTAGAATCAGTGACCCGCCTGAAGTGAATTCAACCCCTCACCAGAATTAGTTCAGGAACCTTATGCCACCGGCTGGCGCGAATCTCCCCGCGCTTTAATGGCCTTCATAATGTCGCTATGCCGGGCCGCGGTCAGCGGATAGCGGCTGGATACGATGGCCGTTGCGCTAGACAAAACGAACATCACCGGCCCGGAGAAGATGGCCAGGCTCAGCACTGCATCAGCGGGCACCTTCTCTGGGGAGGCGCTCTGAGGGAAGTGAATAGAATCCAGCCCGATGCCGGCGAAAAAACTGCCCAGACCATAGCTTGCCTTAGTGGCAAAGCAGCGCGCCGCAAGGAATAGTCCCTCCTCCCTTTTGGAGGTATTCAGTTCATGTTCATCGATGACATCCGAGAGCATTGAGTCCAACAAAATAATGTAGGCAATAAAGAATACTTGCGAGATGCCATTGACGGCAAATACAAACGCAGTGTTTTGAAGACGGCGATAAAAGCCCATAAAGTATTCCGCTCGTTGGCATGAGATACCCGCGGGCGCAAATTAGGAATGGTGCTGCGCGTTCCAAACACACAGAGCAACATGGCCACGGAGCCTATGAGTCCGCAGAACACCCCAAAGCCGGGGTAGCTCGCCTTGTTCAGCATCCCGTTACTGAAGGCCTCCGTCTGCGGAAAAAACACCGCAAAGCCAATAACCGAGGTCAGCAAAATGCCTGCGTAGGTAAAAAACACCCTGTAGCCAATCAGTGATGTTCGACCGTGATAATCTGTCGCCAGCTCTGCGCACAGGAACAGGTGCGGCACAAAAAACAACGTCAGCATCAGGCACACTGAAATGGCGCCACCGAGCATCCAGCCAAAAAGCGCCATTTGGCTAAGTCCATCAGGCGGGCTAAACAAAGCCACGGTTGCCACATCAAAGGTAATGGCTCCTGCCAGCATGAAAGGATGCCTTCGACCCCATATCGACCTGAAGCGTTCAGATAGTTGCCCCAACATAGGATCTGTTATGGCGTCTACCATCAGTGCCAACAGCGCCGCCATACCGGCCAGGCTACCGGACAAGCCCAGCACCTGGTTATAGTAAAAAAACAGGAAGGTACTGAATGACGCTTGCTTTACACCATCAGACAACTGCCCGACGCCGTAACTCAGTTTCGTTGCCCATTTCAACGCGGGATCTTAAAACCAATCGGATTGCATCGCCAGGGTGGTGTCATCAAGCGCCAGAAGAAGCTTGGCCCAAGCATCGATTTCCGGTAATTCATAGCGGTAGAAATAGCGCATGGCCTGCAGCTTGCCAGAGTAGAAGTTTTTGTCCGCCGTGTGAGAAGAAACCTCAAGCCCAGCGGCGGCTAAGACGCCTTGCTTCAGCCAGATCCAGGCAATAACCACATTGCCGAACAGGTCGAGATATTTGACCGAGTTGGCCAGCACGAGGTCAATGTCTTTCTCCAACATGGAGCCCAGTAGAAATTCGGT
>PKCY01000080.1 GCA_002862985.1 Haliea sp. | reverse complement strand
CCCCTGGCAGAGGCCACCTTGTTACAGTACATGCATCCGATGTTCACTGCGCTCCTAGGCCTACTCTTACTCGGGGAAGGCATTCAGCGCTCGACCGTAATATGCATTCTGTTTAGCATTACCGGCCTGATCGTAATGGTAGAACCCGGGGTGTTCAGCGGCGCGGCACCTGTGCTCCCAACATTTAGCGTGGCAGTCGCACTCGCAGGAGCGTTTGGCAGTGCCGTTGCGTATGTACTGGTCAGGCGATTGAGCCTACAGGAGGACGCGTCAGTCATTATTTTCTACTTCCCACTCATTGCACTGCCGCTTTCGGTCGCCCTTTTGGGCAATCAATTTGTCATGCCGGACGGGGAGTCTCTGGTGTTGTTACTCATGGTTGGAATATTCACGCAGGTAGGACAACTCGGTCTTACACATGCCATGCGCTACGGGACTGCGGGAAAGACCGCCGCTTATTCCTATATTCAGGTGATCTTTGCGGTGACACTGGGTTGGCTAGTGTTTGGTGAACTGCCTTCGCTATGGACTTGGGTAGGAGGCGGCCTGATCATAACGGGCGCGCTACTAAATTTGATCAGGCGCTAGTGGTGTGAACAATAACGTTCTGCGGCAAAGTAAACTCCCCTCGCCATCACATTCTTTCACGCGCACTTCCTGTCCAAGACTTATCGTCCTCGAGGAAATCAGTCAATCCATCAAAAGTTCGGGATAAATAAATTCTTCTCTGCGCCGGACGTCACAGTACCGCTTGCCCCGAGCATTTCTCGATCCATCATTTGCAGTAAGGTTTTCTCATCACCCGGTGTCTCGGCGATGAAGCGGGTACCATCTTCGAGCAGCCCAATCACGAGCGCACGCTCTACCCCTTCGCGACCATGAAGGACGGTGTAGGTTTCAATAGTTGCACTGCCATTGGGAGATTCAGTCAAGGCTGGATGTATCTCGTCGAGGATCGCCTGCTGATAATCCGCAGGAGGCTCTCGTCGCCAATCTCCCTCTACTGGCTTCGTAGAATATATTCCCAAGGAATGCTTGGTGATAAACCAGCCATTGGCATTGAGCAGCCCGAATTTTCCGGGATTGTTGCGCAACACATCCATCATGGTAGCAATGGAGTGCGTTACATAATTGTTACCGGGCCCGCCAAAATAGGGCAACCCACCGGTTACTGTGAGGCCCCGAGCATCATCATGAGCAAGTCCCAGCTCATCGCAGGCGATCTGCACAGCTGAAGGGAAACAACTGTAGATGTCGAAATAATCCATGTCATCAATGGTTTTCCCTGCCATCGCGAACGCTTTCTCACCCATCGTGCGCACCGCCGGGGACGATTGATAGTTCACGCGCTCACTCACATTCCAAATATCGTTGGCGTCTGCGCAACCATGTAAATACACCATCCGATCATCGGCCACACCCAGTTCACGCGCTTTGGTTACCGAGGTCAAAATCAACGCTGCGCCCATATTCACCTGAATAACGGAGTTCAAAAACTTGGTGTATGGAAAGCCAACATAACGATTGCCGGCACTGACAGTGGAGATTTCCTGTGCACTGCGCTCGGTGGGAAACCACGACAAAGGATTCTTCGCTGCAACGGCATTAAAACCTTGATACAGCTTGCCCAATTTACTGCGATGCTCCTGCAGGCTTAGCCCGTATTTGCCACGCAAGGCATTTTCGAACAAGGGATAGGTCACTGATGGCATGTGCATGGTATAGGCCATTTCGTATTCGCTAGCGGCCGCTCGAGCATTTCCCAACATTTTAGGATCACCGCCGCTATCGTCCATCCAGGCATCCAAATCGAGCCCCGACTTTAGACGAGCGATCATGGTGTGCAGTGCTTCGGCACCCACTAACAACACAGCAGACATATCACCGTTCGCAATTTTCTCTGCGTAGCGATTCACCAGCATCTGTGGCGTATTGCCACCTGAGTGGGTGTACAGTTTTTCAGCCGGATCAATATTCAGGCCGGCGCACACTGCATGCGGTACGTTTTTCACCATACCCTGCGCGCCGCTGCCGCTTTCAGGGCTGTCTACTGTGAGGCCCAGCGCCGCAATAGCATCAATTTCATCCAATAACGCCTGACCCGGGCCCGCATCAGCGGCCGCTTTTCTGGCGACCTCCATCATGAGCTCAATGACCGTGCCCGCCTCTTCCGCCGGACGCTTGTCGGTTAATTGTCCACAGCCAATCAGGACGGGCATGGTGGTTTCGTTCATTACAATCCTCAAACAGCTTCTGGTGAATCGTTGACCGGCATTCTACAACATGCAGCGTGGAAGTCCGAGTATGGGCAGGTCTATGTTACAGGGTAGCTCCAAACCGAAGGCTAGTAGGGACTTCAAAAAACTATGTTTCTAGAGACCATTCGGAAATAGTTGCCAGCGCTTGCCTCTAGGCACAGGAATTTTCTGCGCCTGCGGCAGGGTGCAGAGCCGCTCCATATACGTCGTGCTTCCATCCAAATACTCCCATACCAACTGCTCTCCGTGCAGGTAGCGTTTAACCACCACTGGCCCCCACCCAAACACATGAAAGTTCAGCACACCGTTGTTCCAAATCATACTGGCCGAAGTCCGCATACAAAACTCTCTATTGCCCACAGTAAACAGCACAGAGCCAGAGGTATCGTCCGTATTCAGTCCCGCTGAGCTGTTGGGCCCATAATCATGAATAACACCACTGCTGGTTACCACTGTGCGGTTACCGCACTGTTCCACGCGTTCAACGTGACCAACATGTCCACCTTCCACTCCCCGCCACAGACCGCGGATATCGGCAGCTCCTGCAGGTAGCGACTCAGTACAATGTGCCAGAATGGGCAGAGGAAAATGAGAATAACTGCAGCCCGGTGTATTGCCCTTCGGAATATCGATCGCTCTTTTTCCACTGCCATCGAGCCGTGGGATTTTGCAATAGTCAATTGAGCTGCCATCACCATGCAAGGTCGCCTGGTCTGTGGCTAGCAGTGGTCGAGAAGACAAAAAAGCCAACCAAAATATAAACAGGACCAACACCAAAATCGTGGTACACAAGGCAATAAGCCACTTTTTCACAATGGGCTCCAGTCCAGCCACTTTTTAGAGAACAGCTTGCTCTAACTCTTGGCCTCACCGATTTGGAGACGCAGCGCCTCTACTCGACTCCGGTTTACCCCCATATCACTGATACCAAGCCGGGAAGATGAACGCACCTGTATTAGTTGCCTATTTGGCTGGTAAAGAAGCTGTAGATCATCCCGGTAGCGCATCAACGGCGATACGACGACGACTTGAACAAACACCCTATCGTCCACTACTATGTTCCAATCTGCCTGGTCCCCTAACCATTGCTTGAGGGAATGCCATTGCTCTGCCGTCGCACGAAGCGGCTCCACCTTATGACCACCCTCCCCTGATTGGCTGTTCACACAATTAGGCAGGCTACCGCAGGGGACGAGAATCCCGTCGACTCCGGGACGACCGGGGGCTGAGCTACAGGCACCCAGCAAGCCAATAAACATTGATATAACAACGATATTTCGAAACATAGGGGTCTCACCGTGAGTAATTCGGCAAACAGGCACGCATTGTGGAACAGTCAAAAAACCTGTCCGGTGAACTATACATGAATGCAGCCATCACAATGAATAATCCACCCATAAATAATTCGACAATGGCTTGATCGTTATGCCTCGATACTTTCTTCTTGCTTTTCTTCTTATTACCAGCCTCCCTGGCAACGCACAGCCGGATCTCAATGTCTGGAATGAGCTACTGATTGAGGCAGTGTCAGACGGCGTGGTTGACTACGGTCAATGGAGAAAAAACCCTCAGTTCGAGGAGCTTGTAGCACAAATCGCGACGGCAAACACGAAGACAATGAGCCACAAGGAAAAACTGGTGTTCTATATTAACGCCTACAATATTCTCGCTGCCCGCGGCATTCTCGACAACAGCTCCCCCTCCTCTGTTCTCAGTCGCTACGTGTATTTCAAACGTGACAAATACGATGTCGCCGGCAGAAAAATTAGTTTACACGACCTTGAGCATGCCCTGATAAGACCCCTTAAAGAACCGCGCATTCATTTTGCTATTGTTTGCGCGAGCCAATCCTGCCCCAAATTGCGAAACGAGGCTTACACCCTTGAGAAGCTTGACGAGCAGCTTGATCTCGCCGCGCATGGGTTCATCAACGACCCCCTCCGCAACTATTTCGATGTAAAAACGGGCTTCGCTAAACTGTCTAAAATTTTTGAATGGTTCGAGGAGGATTTCACTAACCAGTCAACATCCTTGCAGGAGTATCTGGCTGACTACACTCAGGACCCTGAAGCGACGGCATTGCTACGCCAGAACAAGTTCAAGATCAAACACATGAAATATGACTGGAATCTCAACGGCACACTGGACAATTAGGGCTCGATCGACGGTGGGAACCGCTGCGCCTACCAAGAAACAACCGGGCATGCCGCCAGATCTCCCTCTCTTAGCCAAAAAATAGATTGCACCGTAGGGAATAAGGAAGGGGGGTCAATTACATCTAAGGCGCAACAACTTCCATTACCATAAAAGCATTACCACCCGCCTGGCCGAAGACACTGTAACCCGCATTAATGAATAATTGCCCGTTATCAAGGTAGGCACCACCCAGATCAACTGATCCACCGGACGCTGTTCTGGCATTCACCGCGGCAAATTCATCTCGCGTATCAAACGCCCAAATATGTTCACCGCTGTGCGCATCGAAAACGCGGATATGGCCATCTAGGGATGGTGCAAAGACCAAATTCTCTGTGACTGTTACTGCCGCTGACAAACCCGGGTAACACCCTTCAAGCCGCTCACCCTCACTATTAAGGCAAACGTTCGGCGCGGCAGTAGACCACAGGTTTTTACCACTGACGATATCATAGGCGTGCAGAGAAGGATTAGGCTTCCCCTCAGGATTTTGGCCAAATACCTCAACAGGTCGATCACTGATGGGCACATACAAAACACCTTGGGCTTCATCAACGCCCATACTAAAGTGCACGCCACCTAACTTACCTCCCGTACCCGGCTTTTGCTGCCACAAGAGCTTACCGTCTTGCTCTGGGTCTAATGCGAAAATCGCTCCGCTTTTCTGCCCAGCCAAAATAATATCGCGACCATCAATCGTGACCAAAATCGGCGGCGCGCCAAAATCCAGGTCTACACCTCGCTCTGTGGGGCAGTTAGCATCTAGTGGGGATACACAGGCGACATTCCACGCATCGCCGACAGTAAATTGTTGATGCCAAATCATTTCACCCGTTGTCAGATCAAGCGCCACTATCGCATCGCTGGTATCGGTTGCTGGCGATGAGTAGTTTTCACCCGTTCCTACATACAATCGATTACGCTTGGCATCCAATGCCGGCTGTGACCAGACTGGCGCACCAGACGGTCCGTAATGATTGGGAAGAATCAGGCGCTTTTTAATCAATCGTGGCTCTTCTTGAATCATGTAGGTACGCCAAATCAGCTCACCGTTAGCGGGATTTAGTGCAATGACCGAGCTTCTGAAATTACAGCAGGCATAGAAAGGGTTTACCGCCCACGCCGCTTCCCAGGAAGATACTGGCTGGTATATGACCCCGTTGTGATCAATGGATGAGCCCGACACCATTGTTTTGGAGTGAGGGTCAGCGGTAATTCGCCATCGCTGCTGACCCGTGGCAGGATCGAGCCCAAATACTTCGCCAGCAGCCGTACCAAAGGTCATTAAATTTCGCTGCTCACCGTTCTCCTCGTAGGTCAGAAATCTTAGCGCGGTACGTGCGGTACTATCGGCATCAAAACGCCATTTTTCACACCCCGTTTCGCGATCTAACGCATAGATTATGCCCGGCTCATCGCCAATAAAAACCGTGTCTGGTGTAATGAAAGGCTGAGTGTGCGGTGATTCCGTATCGGGCAAAGCAAATACCCACTTGACCTGTAACCGAGCCAAGCTATCTTTAGTAATCTCGGCATCAGCCTCGCCGATAAATCGATGATTCCTCTTATTGACCCCCCAACCGTTGATGCTGGGTGTCAAATCAATCACAGATGCAATCGCCGGCGAGCATTGTTCAGCTAAGGCGCTGGCACTTATCCACACAGTGCATGAAATCGTAATTATCGCTCTATGAAAAACCGAGTAAAACAAAGGTCGAACCTCTTCAAATGTTATATACAATTAGCTGGCAACGCTCATTCTATCCAAGTCAACTCTGTCAGGGGAGCTTTAGGGCTTTAGCGGGCTGCCATAGATTATTCCCCAACATTATGAAATAAAGGCATTGCTGCATATTATGCCCGTTTAAACTGGTGCTACCTACTCTAGTATCATCTACTAAATTTCGACAATTTTGGGGAACCTCTATCAAAAAGCACTACCTCTGGATAACCCTTGTCGCCATTCTTCTTGGTACCAGCATTTATGCCTTTCGTTATTCACTTTTTACAGGTGTGATGCTGGAAATTCAGGCCCATCTCGATGACCCCATTGCGGACCTGGATTCTGAGTCGCTAGGCCCTGCGGCGAACATTAAGGGTGCACCGCCGGAGTTTGCGCTGGCGAACCTTAGCAATCTAAACTCGCCTGACCTCGATAGCTGGATTCAACGAAGCCAAACCCAGGTGTTACTGATTCAACAAAAAGGAGTGATTATTCACGAATACTATGCGTACGGGACCCAAAAAGGCACTGAGCTTAATGGCTTTTCGATGGCTAAAAGCATAGTTGCGTTACTCATCGGCATTGCAATCGATGACGGTCGAATAGATTCAGAAAACGACAGCATTGTCCGTTATCTTCCTGAGATAGTGCTAAAAGACGGTGATCAAGTCAGTCTTAAAGATATGTTGCAGCAGGTTTCTGGAATGAGAGACCGCTTAGTTGACGTGAGAACGACCTTGGCTGGCCAAAGTCTTGAAGATGATTTATCCGAAGTTACATTTGGCAGTGATAAATCATTCGCTTATTCCAATATCAATTATCACTTGTTGAGTCTGGTGTTACAGCGCGTTTACAGCAAACCACTCAATGAAATTTTTGAAGAAAAACTTTGGCAAGCATTGAATCTCGAGCAAGCCGCTATAGTCAACAGCACCGGCTATTGCTGCTTATTTGCCAGTGCCAGAACATGGCTGGCCTTAGGCGAGTTGTTTTTACACCAGGGGCAATACCAGGGAAGACAAATTGTTTCAGCTGAGTGGATTCACAAAATGATCAACGAAAAACAAGCGCCCATCCTGTTTATGGTTCAAGCCACGTCCAAATCACAAGGCAATCAATATGGCTACCATATCTATAGCGGCCTGGATGACTTCCCCGAGTACTACTGGATGGAAGGTATGGGCCTCCAGTTGGTCATGATAAACCCAAGCACTGAAACTATCATTGTGAGACTAGGTGACGTCCCCTCTATTATCGAAATAGACTCTACCCGACGAGACAAAAACCTGGTGGATGGCTTACTAAAAGCTGTGGAATATAAAGGTCAGTAAACTATTGTGTTCAAGTTCAGTATTTCGTTCTATGATCCAAATATTCAAGAAGGCACGCTATTCTAACTTTTATCTCACTCTGATCGATTACACTGGTACTGCCACGATGACAATTGTCCGCTTACTATTACCCGTTTTTCTGGCTATTACATTCGGTTGTAGCCATGGCTCACACAACAATTCCGCAAGCAGTACTGGGGCTCAGGAAACCCGAATATCTATCGACGATAACGACGATATCGTAGTACGGCAGGGTGATCGAATACTGTTTGCAATGCCCGGAGACTCAGCACCAGTGGCTCGTGATTTTGTGGATACGCCATCGGGCATTGGCATCATAACATTTACCCGATCAGCCGAAGTAATTGATCCACTGGAACTGCAGGGAAGTATAGAAAGCACCAACGGCGTAGAGGTGCAATTTCAGAATGCGGATGGCTCCAGGGCTGCTGTGCTGGAAGCCACGACGGTCAGCGCACACGAAACAACATTCAAATTTTCATTGACCGGCAAGTCCGCGGATTCCATGGCCGTACCCGTCAGGTGCGATGTCGACGGCTCTTTTCACGGCTTCGGCGAGCAGTACAACGCGACCGACCAGCGTGGCGAGATCTTCGGCCTGTTCGTCAACGAGCAGGGCAATGGTCGCGATGGCAGCAATTTCATCTCAGGGGATGAGCACACTACCTATTTCCCGATGCCCTGGTATCTGGATGTCCGGGGGTTCGGTGTGCTATTTGATACGGCCAGACGTGTAGAGCTCGATCTTTGTGCCAGCAACGCGGATGTTGCCTGGATAGAAGTCATCGGTGGCGACAGTATTGAGTGGACGGTTTTTTCCGGCCCGAGCACCAAAGATGTGATTCATCAACTTTCAGAGGTCGTTGGCCGACCTGCAAAACCGCCGGAATGGGCCTATGGTCTTTGGATTGGCTCTCAGGGTGGGCACGAAAAAGTACTCGCTGAAGTCCAGGCGCTGGAAGATGCCGATATTCCAGTGACCGCACTGTGGGTGCAGGACTGGGGCGGGCACCGGAGCAACTTTGATGGGGGCGATGGCGTGCAATATCGATGGGCGCCGGATGAAGATTGCGATGAACGCGATGGCGACGGCGAGCTCATACCCAAGGACATATGTTATCCCGACATTGCCACAATGGTCGCCGATCTGCATACCAGAGGATACAAATTTCTAGCCTATGCCAATCCTTTTATAGTAAGAGATCTCGATATGCGATTCACCCCCAATCATTTTGAAGAAATGAACGCAGCGGGTTTGCTGACAAAAAACTCCGCCGGTGAGACCAATGTTTTTCTTGGCGCTAATATTCCGCAGTTCAATGGTCAGGCGGACCTTACGCTGCCCGGCGCCAGGGAGTACATCAAGGTTGCATTTCGCAAGATGGTGACGGAATACGGTTTCGATGGCTGGATGGCTGACTTTAGCGAATGGACGCCACTGGATGCGGTGGTCTCCGATGGTCGCGATGCGATTGAAGTTCATAATACCTACCCTACCGAGTGGCAACGCCTTACCCGAGAAGTAATGGAAGAACTGCGGTCGGATGGCGATTGGGTAATGATTGCGCGCGCGGGTTGGTCTGGCACTCAGGGTGCCGCCCAAATTCACTGGATAGGCGACCAGGAAACCGATTGGAGCGACCTGGACGGTTTGCCGACAGTTGTGCCGGCAATGTTGAATTTAGGTCTCGCTGCCCAACCGTACGTCACTCACGATATCGCCGGATTTGGCAAGAGCGCAGGGCCGAGTACCGAAGAGCTGTATATGCGCTGGACCGAATTAGGGGCCTTTACACCCATCATGAGGACGCATGAAGGCGCGGACAAAGAGGGCAATTGGTCGTGGGAGAAAAGTCCGGCGACGACGGCACATTTTCGTCGTTTCAGTCTTGTGCATTGTGCGCTTCGCCCCCTTTTTATAACCCTGTCAGATGAGGCGCAGGAAACCAGCGTACCCATCCTGCGACACCTGATGCTGGAGTTTCCCGACGACCCAGAGACGTTCAGTATTAGTGACCAGTTCATGATCGGTGATACTTATCTGGTGGCACCGGTCGTTGAGGAAGGTGCAACTACGCGTTCCGTTTACTTCCCTGACGGAACCTGGTTCAACGTGTGGACCGGTGAGCCGATAGAAGGGGGCAGACGTGTCACCGTCGAAGCTGACATAGGTTCACCGCCGGTTTATTCCCACGGTCAGGACCGCCCCGAGTTACGGGCAGCGGAGTCGCTTGCCACCGCGTCTTGCCGTTGAGCCTAGGCGACTCCCAGAATACTCAAATAGGCTTGCAACCGAAACACCTATGATTTTCCCTTTCGAATGTTTTTGATCAGGGCACGATGTTCCCTGGCGATAAAGTCTTTTACATTCTGTACCAGTTAGTCCAAAATTGCCGTCCGACATTCAGACCAGATGAGCCCAGAGATGGCCAGATCCCTTGAATTCGAGCGCACAAAAGTCCTCGAAGCTGCCATGAAGCTCTTCTGGGCACGCGGATATGCTGCGACCTCACTATCTGACCTGCTCGAAGAAATGGGTATAGCCCGCTCCAGTTTTTACGCCAGCTTTGGTACCAAGCGAAAACTGTTTGTAGAGTGTTTGGAGCTATTCGGTAATCGAACTCTTACCATTGTAGCCAATGACGCAAAGAAAATGACGCCCGCCGCTATGCCTCGGGCATTTTTCAACGCTACCGTGTTAGAGGTATCGCAACGCCGGGCAAATCATGGCTGCCTGCTGGTAAATACCATGCTGGAAACTGCGGATGTGGATCCACAACTTAATCAGCTTGCTTCACAAAAGCTCAACGCGATCGAAAGTGTTTTTGCACGCGCCTTCAAACAGTTGCCAGACCAAGGCGCATTCGACACTGCGTACAGTCCGGAAGAGCTCGCCTCCCTGGTTATGACCATTAACTTCGGCATTCGCGTGCAAAGCCGCCAAAAAGGGTCGCAGCGGACACTCAAGCCCATCATCGACAATAGCCTGTCCATGCTCGGACTGTCGTCTGCCTGAAATTTCGACCAACACTAAGGAAGCCGTACCATGCTATCTGAAACTATGCCCTACGAGAAAAAATCTGCCCGTGTAAACGGCAAGAAAATCGCCTATGTGGAAGAAGGGAGCGGTGATCCTATAGTCTTACTGCACGGCAACCCAACTTCCTCTTTCTTGTGGCGCAATGTGGTACCCGAACTTGTGGAGTCGGGCCGGGTAATCGTCCCCGACCTCATCGGCCAGGGGGATTCAGAAAAACTTCCCGCCAGCGAAGGCGCGATTCGTTACTCGCTGGAGGTAGCCTACAATTATGTGGACGGTCTACTGCAAACTATTGGTGCCGATAAAAATGTTACGCTGGTTATCCATGACTGGGGCAGCGGCATCGGCTTTTTATGGGCAATGCGTCATCCAGCCGCCGTAAAGGGTGTCGCCTACATGGAAGGTATTGTTAAGCCGGTAAGCTGGAGTGATTGGCCTGCAAGCGCGGTGGGAATCTTTAAAGGCTTCCGCTCGGACAAGGGTGAGGACCTGATCCTCAACCGCAATATGTTCATCGAGGGCGTGCTGCCATCATCAGTCATCCGACCATTAAGCGATGCAGAGATGGATGCCTACCGGGCACCCCATCTCGAGGCAGACGATCGACAGCCACTATTGAACTGGCCACGGCAAATCCCCATCGAGGGTGAACCCGATGATGTGGTCGCCCTGGTCAACGAATACGGTGCTTTTATGGCCGGCAGCGATATACCTAAGTTATTCATCAACGCAGAGCCGGGTTCCATTCTTGTGGGGCCACAACGCGAATTTTGCCGCAGCTGGCCGAACCAGCAGGAAGTGACCGTAAAGGGCCTCCATTTTATACAGGAAGACTCACCGGTTGAGATTGGCCAGGCGGTGGCTCATTGGCTAAAGGCTCTCTAGACAACCCAGTCCCACAAAAAACCCAAAAGGATTAAAATCATGTCAGATACAGCGGTATATATCATTGCCAACCTCGTAACGCACGACAAGGAGGAATACTTAAAGTATGAGAAGGGTTTTTTTCCACTGTTGAAAAAACACGGTGGTTCCTTCATCACCTATGACGATGAAATCAAACACCTGGAAGGTACCGAGCCCAGACCCGGTCGCATCGTAATATTCCAATTCCCCTCAGAGTCCGCCGCCGAGACCTGGTATAACGACCCGGAATATCAAGCCCTCTCCGAACACCGCAGGGCTGGGACAGAACTGAAATCACTGACTATGGTGCACGGACTTCCACCGAGGAAGTAACTGCGACTGGCGCGTGAATTCTTGCACCGTCTCTGAGGGCAACGTTTCGACCAAAAAAAGGTGGCGTGGTTATCTTAAAAATCACGCCACCTGCGCATCAGTCATTGCGAAGCAAGATCTATTGAGCTTCGCAGTCCACCGCTTCCATGGCATTTATCCATTCTGCTATCAACGCGACGCCTTCAGGATGAACGATGCTGCGACCAATCTCGGGCATCTTTACTTTCAATTCGTTGGAAGCCATACGAAATACCATAATTGACTCATCAGCTTTCCCCGGGACAATGTCGAACTCGAAGCCTCCGGAACCACCACCAGCGGCAACAGGCCTCTTACACTCACCGACCTCTGTGCCAAATGCTCGGAAGTACTCTAACAGCAATCCGGACGTGTCTCCTGCGCCACCGGGCTTGTGGCAGTGTGCGCAATTGACATCCAGGTAACCTCTGGCGCGGTCCTCAAGATTCGCACCGGTATCTCCCCACTCTGGAATACTGGGTATGGAAGCTATGTCGACTGGCACACCGGAAAGGATGTTCGCCGCCATCCAGTGCTCGAGTTGATTGGCCGTTCCACTGTCATAGGCAAACTCTTTATTCAGTGAACGGGCTGTGGTGCCAAGGGGCAGCATACCCTCCTCACCATGACAATTAGCACAATTGTTGGTGTTGGGGATGACGTAATCTGTCATCCGTGAATCGCCATAGTTATCGATCCAGCTGATTTGTTGTGTGCCGCCGGTTACCGTCAGCACGGCGTCGGATTTATCACTATTCCAAATGAAGGGTAGTGCAGTCCAACCGTCACTGCGCCGTATCATGAGGCGCGTTTCAATAATATCCTGTGCACTATTGTCATCCCGCAAATCTGCCTGGATGGTGAATGTCTTAGCAATAATGGTACCCACCGGAAAGTCGAATGCTTCGGTGGCCCGATAAGCTGCCTTCGCGCCTTCGGGGACAAACACAAATCGATGCTTTTTGGCATAGTCAGTAAAAAGCGGCGTGTTCAGGTCGTACTTAACCCCTCCGTTGGCGTCGGCCAACGGATTAGCGGCATCCGCGAACAAGCGGTAATCGGACAGATTGGGACAGTCCGCCTTGTAAGCTTCAGCATTGAGGCCTGAGCCCTGGACGTCGCAGAGTTCTACCGGATTAGGCGGTGTTGGATTTTCCGGGTCGACCGGCGGCTCAAGCTCAATGGGGGGCAATGATGCATGGCGGCAGTCAAAAAATACAGGGTCCGTGGAAGCGGCGACATCGCCCACTTCTCCAGCGAACACCGCCAAAATATTGAACTGCCCCATGGAGGTTTCGGGGCCATTATCCACGATACAAATTGCCTGGCTCTCGGTTAAACCATCGGGGAACTCAAGCAGTAATCCATAATTCGTTCCAACACCCGAGCTGTCGTAGAAATGATCTTGAGCCTGGCCAAGAACTAATCCGACCAGCGCGGCATCATCCTGCGGGGAGTAGGCATTGTTGCTCATGGTGTTGTCGTGGATATAAATTTTTTCTGGAACAGGGTCGTAGGTTGGCTTGCTGACATCGCGATCGACAAAGTAGTAGCTGACGATGAGTGTCGCAAACGACTGGTTTCCAGTTATTGTATTATCAAAAGCCTCAATGTCATCGTTGGCCATGATCATCAGACCGGTGCCGGCAGGCACTGTGCCAACGATATTCCCAGCAGGGGCAAAGTTTGGTTCATTGTTGTCCACAATCCTATTGTTAAATACGCGAGTCGCTTCGCCTCCCTGAACACTAGGCCCAGGCAAATCGAAGACCAGTATGCCAGCGGTATTCCCGGTGGTGTTATTTTCATAAACGTCAGCGAATTTGGAGTTTTCAATTTCGATACCTGCCACGTTTTCGTAGACATAGTTACGTCGCACGACAATGATTTCGGATTGACCCACATAAACGCCCGCATCACTGGCACCGCGTACCTCCGAATCCTCGATGAGTACATTGCGAGTTTGCACTGGGTACAGCCCATAGGGGCCATTATTTTCATCAGGGCCATTGGTCCACTCAATCCGCACTCGGCGCACGGTCACGCCATCACTACCCTCCATTTTAATGCCATCTCCGGGGGTATCTTCTACCGCAAGATCTTCCACCACAAAGTTATTTCCAGTCGCCAAAATACCCTGCGATCCCGAAGTCTGCCCGGCAAAGTTTAAAACGGTGCCACCATTTTCCGTCATGCCTTGCCCGCGCAATACGACGTTATCTACGCTAACGCTCAGCTCTCCGAAGAAACTAAACGTGCCCGCAGGCATCTCAATAATGGTCTTTGGCTGGGCCTCTATTAGTGCAGCGAGCGTCCGGTTTTCCAGGTCAGGGCCGGCGTCCAGCCGAACTAACGTATAGCCGGGATAATCTGGATCACTGATATCGCACTGAGGTAGATCACACATCGCAACACACTGTCTTGCGTCGAGGACTGTAATAGATCCATCTTTATCGATATCTCGAGTATCCCCATCGCCGGTTGCTGGGGACCCTTTGGCAAGACCGATGGCAGTGATATCATCACTGTCCACACTCCAATCGCCGTTCGTATCACACATCAGTAAAGGGACCGGGCCGGCACATTGAGCGTATGAAAGGGTACTAATGGTAAGCAGTAGTAGCGTGACAAGTAATTGTAGTAGGTAACGCATTCGCGTTCTCCCGACTTGCGTCAGTTATATTTTTATCAAGGTGTGTTCAATTTTTTCATGCCGGCACTGGATGCCCGGCTTTCTCAACCGACGAGCAGCGCTCCAGCTAATAAAGCCGCCCAGCAGTAACCATAATGTCCCCATGAGCGGCACGGCAGCCCTGCCCTCAATCGTTGCGGACAATCCACCGGTTACACTTAAAGGCTGTCCAAATGCACTCGAAAGCACTGCGCCAGGGAGAATAGATAACTCGGTCGTAGCCCCGATCGCAAGATCGAGCACGTCAAAGTTCAGTGAGGCC
>PKCY01000240.1 GCA_002862985.1 Haliea sp. | reverse complement strand
ATTTTTGCGGGCACTCCTGCCACAGTCGTATGTGGCGGAACATCGTCCAGCACCACACTGCCGGCGCCGACTTTCGCCCCTTCCCCAACGCAAATGTTGCCAAGGATTTTGGCCCCCGCGCTTATGAGGACGCCGTTTCCAACCTTTGGATGACGATCACCCTCGTCCTTGCCGGTACCGCCGAGTGTGACCGACTGCAGGATGGAAACGTTATTGCCGACCACGGCAGTTTCCCCGATAACAACACCAGTGGCGTGGTCCAGTAAAATGCCATGCCCTATGCGGGCCGCGGGGTGGATATCAACACTAAACTCCGCGGACATTCTATTTTGAAAGAAGAGCGCTAGTGGCTGGCGCCCTTCGTTCCACAACCAGTGGGCTACGCGATGAGTTTGGATAGCGTGGAAACCCTTGAAGTAGAGAAAGGGTATATAGAGTTCGTTGCAGGCAGAGTCTCTATTTTCAACTGCTTGCAAATCTGCGCGCACTGCTTCTCGAACGGTCCTGTCATTTTCCAACGCTTCCAGCATCACTTCCCGTAATAAAAGCGAGGATGCCGTGGAGCTGTCCAGTTGGCTGGCAAGGTGAAAACTCAGCGCCATTTCCAGCTGTGTGTGGTTCAAAATAGTGGAGTGTAGAAAGCTCGCCAGAATGGGCTCTTCACCGGCATGCTCGGCGGCCTCCTTGCGAATCCGTTCCCACACGGGGTCGAGTTTTTTCGAGGACATGGGTATACCTCCTTTTTCAGCCAGCACTTTAGCGTATTGGGCGAATTACGTCACGGTATGATACGGGTGGTATATGACCATAGCGTATGACCGCTGCATTTGTACTTCCGCTCAAACAGACTCAGCTCCGTTTCGGACTCTACCACTTGGCTTACCCACCCGCGATGGCCTGCCAAATGCAATGCCACGCCGAACTCTTCCACGTAAATCTGCCAATTGGAGCGCAGCTCGATTTGTCCGCCAAGCTTCAAGACCAGTGGGAAGCTGGCGTGGCCATGTATGCGTCGTTGCAGGTGGCTCGCCTTGGGCCAAGGATTGGGGTAGAGCAGGTAATGGTAGTCTGCCCGTAGCCCGTCGCGTGCCAGTAGAAACCAGATATCCTCGCAGTTTGCCTGCAGCAGTATGTAGTTGTCGTTGCTGCCGCCGGGGTGTTTTGCCAGTCGGTGGGCGGATTTGTCAATTCCCACGACCAGATGTCCGGGATGACGCTCTGCTAGAGCGGCTGTGCTATGGCCTGTGCCGCAGAAAGAATCGAGCACCAGTGAGCGTGGGTTTTCAGCTAGCGCCTCGGACAGTTTGCCGTATGCCTCTAGGCTGTGCTCTGATACCGATGCTTGGTGTATCGTTTGTAGGTGTCGGTGAACCACGGCGGCCAACCTGGGGTGCAGGCGTTGCTGTGAACTGCTGACAGGAGGTGAATTGGCTTGCAAGCGGGTGAAACGCCTCCTGATCGCGTATCTTGTTCGCAGATGATTTGATGTTGCTCACGGTCGCTGCGATCATAACGCCCAACACAAGGGATATCTACCAGGATAGAGACGACAGATGCGCGACGATTTACGGCCTTACTGGTTGAAGAAGAGCTACTTGAAATTCAGGCGCTGGTATGCGAATTATTTTCTGCGACCGGAGTGTGCGTACCTGGGCCCCCACCACACGATTATGAAACCCTGGTACGTGCAATTTTCGGGTAATAACATCCGCATAGGGAGTAGCTTTACAGCTATCGGTGAGCCCGGGAACAGGGTGGAAGTTGGTGTTTGGGGCCGGGATGTCGGTCAAGGTCAGGTCGTGATTGGCGATGCCTGCCTGATGAGCCCCGGCTCCCGCATCAGCGCCAGCGATGAAATCGTAATCGGTGATGGAGTGATGCTGGCCAACGGGGCGTATATCACTGATTCGGATTGGCACACGATCTACGATCGCATGGCGCGCGAAGAAACGCCTACACCGGTACGCATTGGAAATAACGTTTGGCTGGGTGATCATTCTACGGTACTCAAAGGTGTGACCATTGGTGATAACAGTGTGGTCGCGGCGCGTGCTGTGGTGACGCGGGACGTTCCTGAAAATGTTGTTGTGGCCGGGAGTCCGGCGAAGATTATTTCGGAGCTGGATCCTGGGCGGGGGTTTAAGACGCGTATGGATTATTACTCTGACCCGGTTGGGCTAGAGACATTTTTTGATGGCGTCGATCGGGAGGTGCTTGCCGGGAACAGTTTCTGGCGTTGGTTGTGGGGAGTAATTTACCCGGCGTCGCGTGGTTGCTGATTGTTTGGCGCGGAGGGCCTTTGGGCCGCCATCCATAAACCTTCTATTACCAAGCTAAAGCAATTGAAGCGGCTCTTCCTGCAGCGCGGACATCTGTTCGCGCAACTCAAGAATATGATCCGCCCAATACCGCTCCGTGTTGAACCAGGTAAAACTGCGCGGAAAAGCTGGATCCTCCCACCGCCGAGCCAGCCACGCCGCATAGTTGATAAGCCGCATCGTGCGCAGAGATTCAATCCAGCGAATCTGGCGCGGGTCGAAGTCGCAAAACTCAGAGTAGCCCTCTATCAGTTCTGATAACTGTAACTGGCGATCATGACGCTCCCCATTGAGGAACATCCACAAGTCTTGTATCGCCGGCGCCGAGCAACAGTCATCAAAATCTACGAAGTGTGCCGTGTCATCACGCCACAGAATATTACCTACATGACAATCACCGTGAAGACGAATTAAGTCCTCGGAGGTGACTTCGCCATAGATGGCCGCCACTCGTAGTTGCAAATCTTTTGTCAGCGATTGATAAGCCGGGATTAGTTCGCGTGGGATGAACCCATCGAGTAAGTATTCCATACTATCTGTGAGCATTGCCTGCATTGAGATAGACGTTCGCTCTTTGAACTGTCCGGCACGCCCCACAGCATGGATGCGTCCGAGGGTTCTTCCTAACACCAATAGGTTGTCGAGATTGTCTAGCTCTGGCGGGTAACCTCCGCGGCGGACGAACAATGCAAACCGGAAACCCTCGTAGGTGTGCAAAGTGGTCCCCTGATCGTTCACTATAGGCGCCACAATTGATATTTCAGCCTCTTGTAATTCCAGGCTGAAGCTGTGTTCCTCCAGTATTTGTAGTTCGCTCCAGCGCCCCGGGCGGTAGAACTTGGCTATCAGTGGCAGGCTATCCTCAATGCCAACTTGGTATACCCGATTCTCATAACTATTCAGCGCCAATAAACGTGCGTCGCTCAGGTAGCCCACTGATTCCACCGCGTCGATAATCATGTCGGGATTGAGGCGGTCGTAGGGATGTGTAGTCATGCTGCGTCCGATGTTTCTATTAGCAGTGCCACGCTTTTGATTTGCGCAAAGACTTTGTCACCAACTTGCAGTTCAAGTTCCATCGCTGACTTACGGGTAATTCGAGCCAGGAGGTACTGAGAACCCAGGCTCAGGCGCAATAGTATGCGTGCGCCGTCGGAATGTTCCATCTCGTCAATGGTGACAGGTAAAATGTTTAGAATGCTGGTGTCGCTGTGTCGGGAACGACAGATACTGATATCACGCGCCGGTATGCGCACGCGTCGCTGTTGTCCTAGTGAGTGGGTCAACCGATTGACGAACAGGGAATGGCCTTCAACTTCAAGCTCCGTTAGGTCGAAGTCAATATCATGCTGTTTTACACTCGCGGTGATAATGGCAGCAGCGCGTTCTTCGCGCGATAAACGAGTGTCCAGTCGACTGCATAGTTCCAGCAGCGAGCCCTGCTCCACCAGTCGACCCTTTTCTAGCAGCAGCAGGTAATCAGCGAGTTGGGCCACCTCTTCAATATCGTGGCTTACGTAGAGCATCGGCAGTTGTAGTGCCTTAGAGAGTTTTTGCAGGCCGCGGAGGCATTGCTGACTAGCGGCATGGTCCAGATTAGCCAGTGGCTCGTCCAGTAATAATAGTGCTGGAGAGGAAAGAAGAGCCCTGGCGATTGCTACACGCTGTTTCTGTCCGGCAGAGAGCGTTTCAGTAGTGTGTTGTAATAGTTCATTCAGTTCCAAGCTGGTAATGACTTGATCCAGGGAAATGGTGTCGCGTTGTTGGGAACGCGTCAGAGCGTAACGCAGGTTCCCCAGCACGTTGAGATGGGGAAAAAGACGCGCATCCTGAAATACGTATCCGACTTCGCGATTCCAGGCAGGCACAAGGTGGTTTGGACCCTGCCACACGGTACTTCCCAGTTTCACCACGCTGCCCGGTTCGCCTGCCCGCAGTCCGGCGATGCAATCCAGCAGTGTACTTTTGCCACTGCCACTTGGACCGTACACAGCGGTGATGCCGCGTGTCGGAAGTTCGCAATCAAGTTTCAAAGAAAAGTGTTGATCGGCAGTGTAATCGATGTTCAGGACAAGGCCACTCACGTGCGCACCCGCCAGCCAGTTTGACCGTTGCTCCGGTAAAGTAAAAATAATAGAGCAAGGGAAAAAACTATCAGCGCCCCTGCCAGGCGATGCGCCTCGTCGAAGCGCAGGGACTCAACGTAGTCAAATAGAGCAATGGAGAGTACCTGGGTTTCCCCGGGGATATTGCCACCGATCATAAGCACCACACCGAACTCACCTACGGTGTGCGCAAAACCCAGGCTGGCGGCGGTTAAAAAACTGCGACGCGAAAGTGGCAACACCACCGAACGAAACTGGTCTAGTGGCCGTGCGCCTAGTGTGGCGGCAGATTCTAGTAGGCCCTGGGGTATGCGTTGGAATGCAGTCTGCAAGGGTTGAACGACAAAGGGGAGCGAATAAATTACCGAGCCGATAACCAGAGCACTGAAACTGAAAGCCAGTTGAGTCCCAGTCAACTGCTGCCAGAAATGACCGAGCGCAGACTGTGGCGCAAACAACAAGAGCAGATAAAAGCCCAGTACTGTCGGTGGCAGAATAAGCGGTAGTGCCACTATGGCTTCAATCGCAGCCGGAACGGTGCCGCGTCGCCTGGATAACCACCAGGCCAGCGGCGTCCCCAGAACTAACAGCAGAATGGTGGTAACAGATGCGAGCGTTAGGGTGAGGTAAATTGCATCCAGTTCAGCACTGTTCAGGGACAAGGGTCGTAGCCGGCTGCAATTATCTGCGCGCGGACGGCATCACTTCGCAGCCAGTGCAGGTAGGCATCAACCGAAGCGTTCTGCCGAAGGACAATGGCATGCTGATCCAGAGGATCATGCCAGTCGGAGGGTATAGGTGTGGCGCCTGTCAGTACCAGTGCACGTGGCAGCAATGCCATTTTAACGGAGCCGCCTTCCCAAAATTGATAGGCCTGGGCGGCACTATTTCCCCGCACGAGTTTACGTCCCTCCCCTGCACTAAACTCAGGTCTGGCGAGGACTTCACGGGCGGCACGTCCATAGGGGGCTGTGGCTGGATTGGCGATCGCTAAACTAAGATTTGGGTTTGCCAATGCGGACAATTTGCCATTGCCGCCAGCGAGGACAAGGCTGCCACGTGCATAGCAAAATATTTGATCTTGTTCGTGTCCTGGTGCGGCCAGGATAGTTTTCGTTGTTTCTGAGTCAGCTGCAAAAAAGATGTCGTAAGGCGCACCGTTGATGATCTGGGTTGTCAATGCACCGCTAGATGCACTGCTGTAGGTCACAACAATTCCTGAGTTAGCCAGAAAGGGTTCGGTTATTTTCTGCAGGGTTGGTTTGAAATTGGCCGCGACGGCGATGCGTATGGGCTCGCCTGCCCAGACAGGGGCAGCAACCAGCAAGTATAAAAAAATGATAGCGCGCATAGAAAAACCTCAAAAAATGCAGCTTTAATGCCCGGGGGCGGGTGTGCGAGCCAGGCACCAGACTTCTATGTAACTGGCACCTGCAAATGCCAGTACATCGGCCATTGCCGCGACAGTGGCTCCGGTGGTCAGCACATCATCTATTATGGCAACGCGCAGGTTGTCACAGGGTTCGCGCACTGTAAAGGCACCCCGGAGATTACCGGCTCGTTGGCGGGCACTCATTCCGGATTGTGCAGCGGTCGAGTGAGAGCGCTTCACAAGCCTGTGTTCAAGCTTGCAGGATTTCAGCTCGGGGCAGGTGGCGAGCAATTGACGGGCCAACAGCTCGGATTGATTGAAGCCACGGCGCCACTGCCTCTGCCAGTGGAGCGGCACAGGTACCAGCGCATCTACCGGCCTGGGCAGATTAGTCTCCTGTCGCCACAACGAAGACAAAAGTGCCGTCATACGTCTTTGCCGCTGAAACTTCCACTGATGAATCAGGTGGCCGAAATACTCGCCGTAAATCCAGGGTGCGATCACCCGGTTATGCGGGGGAGGCCTTTTCAGGCAGCTACCGCAGACCCTGGCTGTGCGTAATTCATCGGTGATGGGAAGAGGAAGGGCGCAGCGGACACAGCAATGTCGGTTTCTGGGCATTTCAAACTCACATTCGCTACACAATGGCACGGGCCGGTGGCTACGCAGGCCACACAAAGCACAGTGATTAGGGAACAGGCTCTCCAGTAGACTAGTAGCTGCCCTGTCAACCATGGTGCCGCAGCCAGGTTGACAGTGGCAGCACCGGAGGTATCATAAAGGGCTCTATTTTCAACGGTTTATTCCCCGAGTTCGCTATGCCATCCTCCGCTGCAGCAACTGTGTCGCAACCCGAGTCGACAACAAAAGCAATTCGTCATGATTGGTCACGCGCGGAAGTCGAGGCGTTGTTTACAATGTCCTTCAATGACCTGCTATTTGAAGCGCAATCTGTTCATCGACAGTATTTTGACCCAAATGAGGTTCAAGTAAGCACTTTGCTTTCCATCAAAACTGGCGCCTGCCCGGAAGACTGCGCCTACTGTCCCCAGAGCACCCGGTACGATACCGGTCTGGAGGTAGAACAATTAATGGAACTGGAAAAAGTTCTAGGGCAGGCTCGGGCAGCAGCAAAGTCCGGTGCGACCCGATTTTGCATGGGCGCAGCCTGGCGCTCGCCCAAACAGCGGGACATGCCGCAGGTGGTGGCCATGGTCAGAGGCGTACGGGAGCTGGGGCTGGAGAGTTGTATGACGCTCGGCATGCTGACACAGGACCAGGCTGAGGAACTGGCGGATGCCGGTTTGGATTATTACAACCACAACCTGGATACCTCGCCCGAATTTTACGGCGACGTTATCACTACCCGCACCTACCAGGATCGACTGGAAACCCTGGATTATGTGCGTGACGCAGGCATGAAAGTTTGTAGTGGAGGCATTGTGGGTATGGGTGAAAAACAGACCGACCGCGCTGGCTTGCTGCAACAGCTGGCCAATCTTCCGCACCATCCGGAAAGTGTGCCTATCAATATGCTGGTGCGGGTAAAAGGCACTCCACTTGAAAGCGAGCAAGATCTCGATCCTTTTGAATTCATTCGAACCATCGCTGCGGCGCGTATAATGATGCCCGCATCGCACGTGAGATTGTCGGCGGGGCGCGAAGAAATGAATGAACAAATGCATGCCCTGGCCTACTTTGCAGGCGCTAACTCCATTTTTTATGGAGAAAAACTACTCACCACACCAAACCCGCAAGCCAATTCTGATATGGCGCTGTTCGCTCGCTTGGGTATTGAGCCCGAGCGTCGGCAGGTGAAAACCCCCCCACAAACCCCCAATCCACAGTTCTATAACGCTGCGAATATCTAGCACTCCCGCATGGCGGTTTTTTCCGAGCGCTTGCGCACTGGTCTGGCGCAGCGTCAAACAGCGGGGCTGTATCGGCATCGCGTAACACTGAACTCGGCTCAGGGTGCGAAAGTTTGTATTCAGGGGCGTGAATACCATAATTTTTGCAGCAATGATTATCTGGGTCTCGCAGCGCACCCGCGCGTTATAGAGCGCTTTCGCAGTGCTGCAGTCGAATTCGGTGTTGGCAGCGGCGCGTCACATCTGGTTTGCGGCCACAGTGCTCCTCATCACGAACTGGAAGAGGCTTTGGCTGAGTTCACCGGGAGGCCTCGAGCACTATTGTTTTCGAGCGGCTACATGGCCAATACCGGCGTGTTAACCAGCCTTCTTCAGCGAGGCGATTATGTGTTCGAGGACCGGCTCAACCACGCCTCCCTGCTCGACGGCGGACTGCACAGCGGTGCGCACTTTAAGCGCTTTGCGCACAACGATGTTGCTGCACTGGAGGCAAAGTTGCAGTCAGTCAAGGGCCCCAGTCTGGTAGTGGTGGACGGTGTGTTCAGCATGGATGGGGACACTGCCCCGTTGGCGGAACTGTCAGGCCTGTGTGCCCGCCGCGATGCTTGGTTGATGGTGGATGACGCCCACGGTTTTGGCGTGCTTGGAGCCTGCGGGGTTGGCAGTACGGAGGCGGCAGGACTGGATGCGTCTGCGGTGCCTGTGTTGATGGCAACCTTGGGCAAGGCTTTTGGTACAGCAGGCGCATTTGTCGCGGGTAGTGAGCTATTGATCGAGGGTTTAATCCAGCAGTCTAGGAATTATATTTATACGACTGCGTTGCCGCCGGCGCTTGCTGCGGCGAGTCTGGAGGCCCTGTCGCTGGTGCGTGAAGAGGGTTGGAGGCGGGAATTTCTGGCTGACCTGATCCAGCGGTTTCGCCGCGGCGCCCAGCAATTGGCTTTGCCGCTTATGGCGTCCGACAGCGCCATTCAACCTCTGCTGGTGGGCGATCCCGAGCGAGCGCTTCGCTTAAGTGCTCAGCTCCGGGAGAGAGGTTTGCTAATTAGCGCAATCCGACCCCCCACGGTACCCGCGGGCACCTCTCGCCTGCGCATTACCTTGAGTGCGGCACACAGCGAAGAGCAGGTAGACCAATTGTTGCAGTGGCTAGCTGATTGTTGGTCGGAGGACTAAGTGTCGCTTCAGTGTGATTACCTGCCGGCCACCGGCAATGCGCAGCAGGAACTTGTACTTTTGCACGGCTGGGGCAGCAGTCGCGAAGTGTGGCGGCCTCTGTTGGCGCGGTTGCGGCCATGGGCAAATGTCACACTGCCCAATATTCCCGGTTGTGCGATCGGTTCCGCGTCATGCGCTGTTCCAGAACTGAATGACGTACTGGCGGAGATACTTCAATGCAGTCCACCGCATGCGGTTTTTGTAGGCTGGTCGTTGGGGGGGCAGCTGGCGCTGGAGCTCGCGCGCCTTGAACCGGAGCGCGTGGATGCCGTTGTGACTATCTGTAACAACCCGCAATTTGTCGCCTCGGAAGCCTGGCCGGGCATGAGCGCCGATATTTTTAGAGTGTTTCGCGAAGGGATGGCCATTAATCCTTCGGCCACATTAAGGCGGTTTCATTCACTGCAGGTCATCGGTGCTAGTAGCCCAAGGCGACTGCTGCGACAGTTGCAAATCCCCGGCGATATTGCAGCGGATGCATTGTTGACTGGTTTGGGTTGGCTTGAGGCGCTCGATCAGCGCGGACTTCTGTTGACGCTGAGGCAACCTCAGCTGCACTTATTGACAGAAGGTGATGCGCTGGTGCCCGCGGCGGTGGGTTTGAATCTTGCCGCATGCATGGCGGGTAATTCTTCGGGGCAGGTGGTCATGCTTCCGGAGACCTGTCATCTGGCTCCTTTAGATTCTCCGGCGGAGTTGGAGCAACACATTCATCAGTTTTTGCCGTCGATGGGCGGTATGCAGCGTTTAGAGCACGCCCTTCCGCAGCTGCAAAAAAAGGATGTGGCGGCGTCGTTTAGTCGCGCAGCAACGGTTTACGACTCTGCGGCACAGCTGCAGCGAGAGGTTGGTGAGCAATTACTCACATTTCTGGACAGATACCAGGAAGCCCCTGGAATTGTCCTCGATCTGGGTTGTGGCACAGGCCATTTTTGTGCAGAACTGAAAAATCATTTTCCACAAGCGCAATACCTGGGCCTGGATCTTGCCGCAGGTATGGTGGAATACGCTCGATCGCGCTGCGATGAGTCCTGTTACTGGACGGTTGCAGATGCCGAGGCATTGCCTCTGGCCAGCGAATCTGTGGATGTGGTGTTTAGTAGTCTGGCGGTGCAGTGGTGTTATCGTCCCGAGCATCTATTTGCCGAATTGTCGCGTGTGTTGCGACCTGGGGGTTTGTGTGTGTTCACTTCATTGGGTCCTGATACGCTGTGTGAGCTGCGCAATGCCTGGGCAAGTGTGGATTCCCATCAGCACGTGAACACGTTTCTGCCGACCGCCGACCTGATGGCTGCGGCGGAGCGGGTTCCGGCGATAGAGATGATATTACAGCGCAGCGCCTTTCGTATGGAGTATGGGCGAGTTAGGGATTTGCTCGATGAATTGAAAGCCCTCGGAGCGCACAACATGAACCGCAGTCGACCCGCAGGGCTCACCAGTCGGCGATCTCTTCAGGGGATGCTGCAAGCTTATGAGTGTGTTCGCGCAAACGGGTTACTGCCCGCTACCTACGATGTGATTTTTGGCGTATTGGAGAAAACATGAACAAATCCTGGTTTGTGGCAGGCACCGACACCGGCGTGGGAAAAACGGCGGTGAGTTGCGCACTTTTGAATGCGGCGGCCCGGACTGGTTTGCACACGGCAGCTATAAAACCGGTGGCGGCCGGGAGCGATGATCAGGGCCATAACGAGGATGCCCTGCAGTTGCAATCTGCGATGACTATGGAGATGGACTACGGTCAGGTGAACCCCGTGCTACTGGCCGCGCCTATAGCACCGCATATCGCTGCCAGTCGCGAAGGCAAAAGTCTGCAGGCGAGCCGGCTTGCCGGGCTATGTCGAGGTGTGATGTTGAGCGAGGCGGACTTTGTACTGGTTGAAGGGGCTGGTGGGTGGCGGGTACCGCTGAACCCCCGTGAAACGCTTGCTGACCTGGCCGTAGAGCTGAAGGTAGGTGTTATTTTGGTGGTCGGTATGCGCCTGGGATGCATCAACCATGCGCTTCTGACGGCAGAGGCGATCTGCCGTGATGGCTTGCAGGTAGCTGCCTGGGTTGCCAATCAACCGGGCCCGCGCATGGATTGCCACGAAGAAAACCTGGACACTTTGCGGCAGATGCTGGCGGCCCCTTTTCTTGGGGACGTTCCTTTTCTGCCCCAGTGGGAGGCCTCAGAGGCAGCCAATTTCCTCGATATTGACGTTTTATTGGTCCGTTGATCGCATTAGCGCTGACGCTGCAGCAAGGCCCGGTATAACTGGGAGCCGGCCCGGTTGCCCAGTTTTTGTGCAAAAAGGTATTTGACTTCCCGCGCCAATTCCGCAGTATGTATGCGCTGAACACATCACTTGAGCCGCGGACTTCTCATCCGCCTGTTCATCGAATGCGACCATTTAGAGGAACCACACTATGACAGACTATAAAGCGCCCGTGCGCGATATGCGTTTTGTGATAAACGAAGTATTGGAGTCCGGCAAGTTGTATCAGACGCTTCCCAGGTTTGAGGAGGCTACTGAAGACCTTATGAATGCCATTCTAGAAGAGGGCGCGCGTTTCGCCGAGAACGTGCTCGCACCACTGAACCGCAATGGTGATGAAGAGGGATGTCACTGGGCCGCGGAGGGCGTGACTACGCCAGAAGGATTCAAAGCGGCCTACCGACAATATGTCGATAATGGCTGGCCGGCGCTGGCTGCGGATGCGGAGCATGGCGGCCAGGGTATGCCTAGCATGCTAGGCATTGTTGTGACCGAGATGGCAGGTACAGCCAACTGGTCCTGGAATATGTACCCGGGGCTTAGCCATGGCGCTGTTAATACGGTGGAGACCCATGGCGACGCCGGTCAGAAGAAGAAATACCTTACTAAACTCGTCTCCGGCGAGTGGACGGGAACGATGTGTCTAACAGAATCCCAGTGTGGCTCTGACCTGGGGTTATTGCGCACCAAGGCCGAACCTCAGTCGGACGGCTCTTACTCTATCACCGGGACTAAAATTTTCATTAGTGCTGGCGAGCATGACCTAACCGAGAATATCGTGCACATCGTGCTTGCGCGCTTACCCGATGCACCTGCAGGCACCAAGGGTATTTCCCTGTTCATTGTGCCAAAGTTTAATGTGAACGAGGATGGCAGCCTCGGTGAGCGCAACGCGGTGCACTGCGCCTCCATCGAAGAGAAGATGGGTATTCACGGCAACGCTACCGCCGTACTCAACTTTGACGGTGCTAAAGGCTTTCTGATTGCCGAGCCCAATCGCGGGTTGAATGCGATGTTTACCTTCATGAATGTGGCCCGGATCGGTACCGCTATCCAGGGTCTCGCTCACGCTGAATTGTCATTTCAGGGCGCTCTCAGCTACGCCCGGGATCGTCTTGCAATGCGCTCCCTGACTGGGCCTAAAAATCCCGATGGCCCCGCCGACCCCATCATCGTGCACCCGGATGTGCGGCGCATGCTGCTTACGCAAAAGGCGTTCGCTGAAGGCAGTCGTGCCTTGTTGTACTTTCTAGCACAGCAGGGCGATATTATGGTCGCCGGAACCGAGGAGCAGGCGAAGGCCGCTGACGATCTGATGTCACTGCTGACGCCTATCGGTAAAGCGTTTGTGACAGAAGTGGGTTTCGAGGCAGCTAATCACGGTGTGCAGGTATTCGGCGGCCACGGCTTTATTCGAGAGTGGGGCATGGAGCAAATAGTGCGCGATGCCCGTATTGCTACCCTCTACGAAGGGACGACAGGTATTCAGGCGCTGGACCTTATCGGACGAAAAGTGCTTGGTAGTGGTGGCAAGTTGTTGGTTGGCTTCACCGATATTATCAGCGCATTTTGCGACGCCTACAGTGGGACTGAGCATGCGGAGTTCGTCGAGCCACTGCGCGCGGCTAAGGACGAGTGGACTGAGGTGTCGATGAAAATTGGCGAGGCCGCCATGGGCGACGCGAATGAAGCGGGCGCCGCGGCGGTCGACTACATCATGTACAGCGGCTACATCACACTTGCCTATTTCTGGGCGCGCATGGCAGTGGTAGCACAGGAAAAGATAGCTGCTTCCGACGAAGATGTATCTTTCTATCAGGCGAAAATACTGACGGCACGATTCTATTTTGAGCGACTGTTGCCGCGAACCGAATCGCTGAAAGTTACCATGCTTGCGGGCGCCGGAAACCTCATGGATATGCCGGAGGAACTCTTTCAGTTATAGGCTTTGAAAGCTAATCTGGAAAGTTCTCCTGCTGGGATGACTTTCCGGTTCTGAAGGGGGAAGATAGAAGGATATGAGCCCCTTAAATTTTTGCACAGACCGCGTGAAACACCATGACTGATGAATCTCAAGACCGCAGCCATTCCAATAGCCTCCATCCCCAAGACCAGGAAAAGGTCGATGATTTTGTGTCCCGCGGCATCAATTCAGTTCAGCGTAAACCCTTCAAGCCCCTGCGGCTTGTAATAATGTTGATCGTGGTGGTGTCCGTTCTCAGTCTCTTTAGCCAGTTCCTGGCTCGCTGGGCAGGTGTTTACTAGAGCGCCTGCGGTATTGGTTCCCGGGATTGCTTTTTGGTATAGTTTTTGCGACCTCAATTTCGGTGTGTAGCGCAGCCTGGTAGCGCACTTCGTTCGGGACGAAGGGGTCGGAGGTTCAAATCCTCTCACACCGACCAACGGTGCATTCCGGTCACAGATAGCGCTGGATAATCGGCTCGATTCTCGGCTCACAGTGGTACTCCGCTTAGTGAGCAGATCTTCAATATCACGGTCTGCGATTTATACAAAAGCACGGCCAGATGGTATAGCTGATAATATTGGCTGTGCGTCGATTTCGTTTGTAGATATTCATCGGCCGATGCGATTAACTGGGGCAAATAACTTCCGAATGTAACCCTCGGGCTCTTGTATGTGGTGGCTTGTTGTATTTAGAACGCAGCCAGAGTGGATACGTAGGTAGTCACGAAGGTGGTATTGAGGTGAAAGAGCGTGAGGTATTCATAATTCCGCGATTATTTGTAAGCGACAGCGCTGCACCTCTTTGCTGTGTAGTTCCGCTCGGATGACTCCGACTTTCTGCGCATGACTTCATCCAGAACACAAGTGCGCGTCAGTGTGTCAGCAGCAGCTTGGGCTAGGTTGTTTGTGTGTGGGCTTATACTGACATTACTTGCAGCGTGCTCAAGCCCTCAGGTGCGACCAGGGGAGGATGTCGCAAAAATCGCGGCATCCCTGTCACCAAACTACCACACTCAGATTTTTCAACTGGAATCAACCGGTTTGCCCATCGCTTCAGTGATCGGTGACAATGGTGACCTTTGGGTGGTAACCGAGTTCGGGAATAGTCTTCATCATGTCAGCACTGACCCGGTTGTTCAGGTCGAACGTCTGACTGTTCCGATGAAGGCTGAGGCTGGACAGTGGCCGTTTGTGGAGCGGCATGGTTGGCGCACTCCGTGGTCCCATTCAGAACGCATCGTAAAAGATAATCAAGGCCGCGTATGGTTTCCGCAAATTGGATCCTGGTTGAATTCTTACCAGACTCGGGATGTGGTTAATCATAGTCGGATAGTCTCTTATGATCCCCGGAATCAACAATTTTGCGTTTATCCTGTTCCAGATAGTAACGCCGCCGTCATGGGCGTGGCCTGGGATGCAGCTCGAAACCTGGTGTGGTTCACCCAGAGTGGTAACAATGCATTGGTAGCGTTCAACCCTGACAAATTGCGTGATTGTAAAATATACAATCAATATCGCTGGGAGTTTAACAGTAAGAAAGAGTTGATCTATCCGTTTCCGGTGCAATATTGCAACGGGTCGGATGAAACCAATTGCTTCCGCAAGTTTTCATTACCTTACAAAGGTAAGAGCCTCCTCAACCAATTAGCGGTTCAGCAACCAGGGCAACCCGACGCCGGCGCCGTCTGGGTAACCGAGTTTGTGGCCGGTCACATAGGCCGATTTGATATTACTACAGGCACTTACTCACGGTTTCCGATAGATTTAGATAGGGAGGATTTCAAGGCGATGGGACTGTATGCGGGGTTCTATCATCGCACGCATCAGATCATGGTCCACCCTCAAAACGGAGATTTGGTTTTCAGCACCAATGGCACAGGTCAGGTGTTTAGATTTGACATCCAGCATTATCTTCGAAACCCTAACGAGTGCATGAAATTGTATCGCAATGAATATAATCCTTGTATGCATCCCATTCAGGTTACT
>PKCY01000259.1 GCA_002862985.1 Haliea sp. | reverse complement strand
ATCAATATTACCCTGGGCCTACCGCTTATTCGTACCTCTGTAGATCACGGCACAGCGTTGACCCTGGCGGGAACCGGCAAAGCTGACTGGAGTAGTCTTGAGCAGGCGCTGACAATAGCGTGTCAGCTGAGTAACAGTTAGCGCAGCAGCTTCTTCGCAGCGGCGATTTTGCGTTCTTCAACGACGCTCGCGCTATACGCATCGGTCACTTCAACCGCATCGCCCTGATCGACAATTTTTCCCTGATCCAACCAAATGACACGATTGCAGAGCTTCGCAACCTGGTCTGCCATATGTGAAACAAACACAACTGTCTGCCCACCCATGATGCGATTTTTCATGGCTTCCTGGGCCTTACCCCGAAAGTGCGCATCGCCCACGCTAAGGACCTCATCGACCAGCAAAATATCTACATGCGTCATCAACGCAGTGGTAAAACCGAGACGCGAACGCATACCAGCAGAATAATTTTTTACCGGGGCATCAAACGACTCGCCCAACTCAGAGAACTCAGCAATGCTATCTAGAAAGGTCGTGGCCTGCTCCAGCGAAGAACCCTGAAGCATCGCCGCCAAAAGAGCATTGTCACGGCCAGAAAGCTCAGGCTTAAAGCCAAGGCCAAGGCTCAATAGTGCCGCTTTTTTACCCGGTTGAATTACCACCTTCCCTCTGGTCGGGGCTAAAATGCCAGCCATTAAGCGCAACATGGTGGTTTTTCCTACGCCATTGCGACCCATTATGCCAAGCGTTTCGCCCTCATAAAGATCCATGGACACTTCATCCAGTACCCGGTGCACCCCATGATCGAAAGTTTTCCTTCCTGTGTGATAACTGAGTGATACCTTATCCAAACTCAGCATGACTTGATGGTTACTAACACTCATGCCGTCAGCGCCTTCAAGGCAAGAAATTGGCTATAGCGGCGCATGGCCAGCACCATAAGGCAAACCAGCGCACCAAACCCGGCACCCAGCATAAGCAGATGCGGCATATCAGGCGGTGTTTCATGCATCAGAATTTGCCGATAGGCGTCCAGTAGAAATGCGAGCGGATTAGCGGCCAGCAGCAACTCGGTTTTATGCGGGTCGCCCAATTCACGGATATCCCAGAAAATGCCGGAGGTAAACATAAGGAAGATCATACCAAGGGTAATCAGTGGTTGAAAATCACGCACCATTGACACCAGGCAAGCGCCGATAAAACCGCAGGCCACTATCATCAAATAATTCACCAGCATCAACGGAATTAAGTACCACCAGGTAGCCGTAATCGGATAACCAGTGCCCAGCAGAACTATAAACAGCAGCATGAAGACGGAGGCCTGCTTATAGAGCCCCTCCTGGATAACAGACATAGGAAATAAGGTCTTGGGAACATCGATTTGACCTACCAGCCCCTTGCTAGCGACAATACTCGTGGAGGCCTGAGTCACCGATTTAGCAAACCAGACGTAAGTCAGCTTGCCGACCATCAAAAATATAATGAAATCCGGTTCGCGCGAACCGAGAATCACGGAGAATACGAAATAGAAAACCGCCACGAAGAGCAACGGTTCAAGCACCCACCAGATATAGCCCAAAAAAAACTTGGTGGCATCCGCCCGTAAAGCCATGCGCGCCATAACATCGATCAGACGTAAATACTGTGAGAAAGGCATTAAAGAATAATCTACGTTAATAATTAGAATGCTCGAGAGTGTATCAAAAACTCGCGTGAATGACCCCGCTTGCGGTATAAATACCATTCCCACCGGTTACAATACTCTCTATGAATCGACCTCATGCACAACACCGTCCACGCAAACGTTTCGGACAGAACTTTCTGCACGATAGCGTAATCATCGACCGTATCACCGCCTCAGTCGGGCCCCGGGTAGATCAACACCTGTTGGAAATCGGACCAGGACAAGGGGCGCTCACAACGTCATTGATCGAGAGCGGGTGCCAGCTGGATGTTGTAGAGCTGGACCGCGACCTTATACCGGGTCTGTTAGCTGCGTTCAGTCTGAGTCCCCGGTTCAAGCTGCACAGCGCAGACGCATTGAAGTTTGACTTCGCCTCCCTTCTTGAAGACTCAGAGGAGGGCACAACACAACAGCGTTTGCGCGTTGTAGGCAACCTTCCCTATAACATCTCAACGCCGCTTATTTTCAAATTACTGGAAGACAGCGCGATAATAGAAGACATGCATTTCATGCTGCAGCTGGAAGTTGTAGAACGGCTTGCGGCGGTTCCGGGAAACAAGAACTGGGGGCGCCTGGGCATCATGGCCCAATACCAATGCCGCGTGGAACATCTGTTTGATGTGCCGCCGCATGCCTTCCATCCGCAGCCCAAAGTGCAGTCTGCCATTGTGCGACTAACACCCTGGCAGGCGTCGCCTTGGCCGCAGTGCGATGCGTCGGCACTGCGAATACTGGTTAAGTCCGCTTTTGCGCACCGCCGCAAAACCTTGCGCAACAACCTGAAAGGGATTATAGATAGCACCCAATTGGAAGCGCTGGGCATAGATCCCGGCGCACGGGCCGAGAGCCTGGAACTTACACAATTTATTGAGATAACCAACGCCATCAATGTCTAACCTTTTGTTTAATCAGTCCCTCGTGAAAGTCACTATCATCACGACGTACCTGCCCAGTCACTCCAGCCCGGATGAGAGCCAGTACGCCTTCGCCTATACAGTCACCATCCACAACGGGTCGGATTTTCCAGTACAGCTACTGTCACGACACTGGATCATCACTGACGCAGATAACCAGGTACAAGAGGTGCGTGGCGATGGCGTGGTAGGAAAGCAGCCGATCATCCAGCCGCAGGAATCGTTTCGCTACAGTAGTGGTGCCGCCCTAACCACTCCGGTGGGATGCATGGAGGGAAGCTACTTCATGGTGGTTCGAGAACCGATGGAGATCGACCCACAGCAATTGCCTACCTTTCAAGTACCGGTGCCGGCCTTCTCCCTGCATACCCCCATGGCGCTGAACTAACCCATGAGTACCTACGCAGTGGGTGATATCCAGGGTTGTCTACAACCGCTCAAATGTCTGCTGAAAAAAGTGGGTTTCAATCCAGACACCGATATGCTGTGGTCCGTCGGTGATATCGTTAATCGGGGCCCCAAAAGCCTGAAAGCACTCCGTTTCTTTTACGATCTGCGCGACAATTTAGTCATGGTTCTGGGCAATCATGACCTGCACCTCCTTGCACTGGCGGCCGGCGCGCGGAAGCCCAGCCGGTCAGACACACTGGACGAAATTCTGCAGGCACCGGATAGAGACAAGCTTCTGAGCTGGTTGATGCGCCAGCCACTGATTCACCACGAACACGGATACACTCTGGTTCACGCGGGCATCCCTCCTCAGTGGACTCTGAAAAATGCGATCAGGTATGCCCGGGAGGTGGAAGCTGTGCTGCGCAGCCCGGATTGCGTGGCATTCCTCAAGGCAATGTACGGCAATGAACCGACCCAGTGGTCTGCTGACCTGACCGGAATGCCGCGTTTACGGGTAATCACTAACTATCTCACCAGGATGCGCTACTGCACCGCGCAGGGCGCCCTGGATCTTGAGAGCAAAGGCACAAGCCCAGTATCAGGCGTACTGGAAGAGCAGGCCGTATCGCCATGGTTCGACCACCCCAAAAGTAAAACCGCGAACGAGCGAATATTGTTCGGTCACTGGGCCTCTCTTCAGGGCCATACCGACAGCCCCAACGCAATAGCCCTCGATACCGGCTGTGTCTGGGATGGTTCAATGTCACTGTACGAGTTGGAAAGCGGTCGTTGGACGCAGTGTGCCTGTCGCGAAGGCAAGTGCCATGACAAACCAGTCACCCGCCAGCAATGACGGCACTCCATTGCATCTGTAAACTGACTTGATGGAAATCTACCTCGTTGGCGGCGCAGTGCGCGATGCGCTGCTTAACTATCCGGTCGTGGAACGTGACTGGGTAGTGGTTGGCGCCTGCCCCGAAGATCTGCTGACACAGGGGTATCAGCAGGTCGGTAAAGACTTCCCCGTATTTCTCCATCCGCAAACAAAAGAAGAATACGCCCTGGCGCGAACCGAGCGAAAAAAGGGGCATGGCTATACCGGGTTTGCCGTTGATTGCGACTCCTCAGTAACATTGGAAGAAGATCTCCTGCGACGGGATCTCACCGTCAATGCCATCGCCCAGGACACTGAAGGCAATTTCATTGACCCACACGGAGGCCGGGCAGATTTGGCCAAAGGCGTGCTGCGCCATGTTTCTGGCGCCTTTGTCGAAGACCCACTGCGGGTATTACGCACGGCCCGCTTTGCCGCACGTTATGCCCATCGACAATTTGTGGTGGCGCCGGAAACGCTGATCCTGATGGCAGAGATCGTCGAGCAGGGAGAGCTCGCCCATCTGCCCGCCGAACGGATCTGGACGGAGTTTGAGCGCGCCCTTAGCGAGCGGAACCCCGAAGTTTTTATCCAGGTACTGCGCGATTGTGGCGCCCTGAAAAAATTACTACCCGAAGTCGACGTGCTGTTTGGCATACCCCAACCCGCCGAACACCATCCAGAGATCGATACGGGTGAGCACGTCCTCATGGCACTGCAGCAAGCAACGGCCTTGTCCCTTGACACGGATGTGCGTTTTGCTGCATTGCTGCATGACCTTGGCAAGGGCACTACGCCGCAATCTGAGTGGCCGCGTCACATCGCCCATGAGCAGCGAGGAAGCAAAATGGTCAAGGACGTCTGCCAACGCCTGCGGGCGCCCCGGCGTCACAGCGAACTCGCACAAACGGTATGCGAGCATCACATTTTGTGTCACCGGGCACGGGAGTTGCGAGGAAAAACGCTGCTCAAGCTGCTAAACGCTTGCGATGCATTGCGTCGACCGGAACGGTTTGAAGGCTTTTTACTGGCGTGTGAAGCCGATGCACGGGGCAGAACAGGACTGGAGCAAAGGGACTATCCGCAGGCCAACTACCTACGCCAGGCTCTGGCCGCCGCCCAGAAAGTCACCGCACAACAATTCGACACTAAAGCGCTGACCGGCAAGGCACTGGGAGAGGCGATCAGTGCTGAACGCATTCAAGTTCTTGAGACCCTGCGGCCGCAATAGTTCGTACCCATAAGAAAGGCCGGCCCCGTGGAGCGCTAGCCGTGAAACCATGTATGGAGCTTGCCGCCTGCAGTGGACGCAGTAGCAATCGGCTCTCGCCCTTGCTTTCCAGCCATCGCGTAGCTCTCTGGTGCAGAACAGGTGTTGAATGGGCACGAGCTAACCAACACCAGAGATGGAACGTCCACGCCAGGTAAAATCGATTTTAGACAATGGCTGGGACGACTGATCATAGGCCTGCCACAGTGACAGGTAAGTGCGTTTGCAAGCCGGATGCAGCGTATCGGGCGACAACTCCGCCAGGGGGCACAGCACGAAGGCATTCTCCAGGATTTCCTCCCGCGGGAGTTCCACTCCATCGACGACCCCCACGGTGTCATCATAGGTCAGGATGTCGATATCCAGTTGCCGGGGGCTGAATCGCGTCGCGTTGGCGGGGCGCCCATGCTCTAGCTCTATATGACGCAATCTCTGGGCCAATACAGCGACGGAGAGGTCAGTGTTTACCACGGCCACCAGGTTCAAAAAGGGCTGGCCGGTAAAACCGATTGCGGCGCTGTCGTAGACTGAAGACAGCGCCAATTTTCCAAACAGTCCCGCCAACGCATCCAATCCGGCGGTGATGTAGCGCTCCCGCTCGATATTACTGCCAACCCCCAGGAAAACGCAGGCCATTAGGGCCGCACACCACTTTCAATCTCAACACCCACCTCATCGGCTTCGGCTACTGCGCCTGGTTTACTGAGGCGCAGGCGCAGCCAACGAACGCTGTAGTCCCGCGTTATCATGGCGGCCAGGGTTTCCGCTAGAGTTTCAATCAACTGAAATTGACTGCCTTCGACCTGAGCGATAACACGCTGCGACACGTCGGCGTAATCCAGAGCAAAACCGATCGTGTCACGGGCCGCCGCGCGGCTGGTGTCGCTGGCCATCTCCAGGTCTATCACCAGCTCCTGGCGATTCTCGCGCTCCCAGTCATGAATGCCGATAATGGCCTGCGCACGCAGGCCTTTAATATAGACAATATTCACTCAACATTTCTCCGGTTGCGACAATGGCGGCAGCTCTTCCATGGGCCAGCGAGGTCGCACCTGTGTCTCCTCATTGTCTGCCTGGCCTGCCATCAAGCGCTGGGCACCCGCATAAGCAATCATTGCACCATTATCAGTGCAATACGCAGGTGCAGGGTAAAAAACTCGGGCGCCCTCCTTTACCAACGCTTTTTCAAGCGCATGTCGTAAATTAGTGTTTGCGCTTACACCCCCAGCCATCACGAGGGTATTAAGCGCCTCCTGGCGCAGGGCCCGACGACATTTAATAACCAGCGTAGCAACCACCGCCTCTTCAAAGGCGCGGGCAATGTCACAGCGGTCCTGCTCGCTGAGTGCTGCATCTCGGGAACAATTAGCAACTGTGTTTAGAGTATAGGTCTTGAGACCGCTGAAGCTGAAATCTAAACCCGGCCGATTGACCATAGGACGGGGGAAATCGAACCGTTCAGGGTCTCCGTCCAGAGCCATACGCGCAATGTGAGGCCCTCCAGGATAAGGCAGACCAAGCATTTTAGCCGCCTTATCAAAGGCCTCACCAGCAGCGTCGTCCAGTGATTCTCCCAGCAACTGATAGCATCCAATACCATCAACTCTCACCAACTGCGTGTGCCCACCGGAGACCAACAATGCCACAAATGGAAATTTCGGAGCCTCTTGTTCAAGCATCGGTGCCAGTAAGTGCCCCTCCATATGGTGCACTCCCAGGGCAGGAACGCCCCAACCCCAAGCTAACGCTCGGGCCAGGGTGGCGCCGACCATCAGCGCACCCATTAGGCCCGGACCCGCAGTGTACGCAACGCCGTCGATATCGTCGGCCACGCAACCCGAATCTGCCAGTACCTGCTCCACCAAAGGCAGTGTCTTGCGCACATGATCGCGCGAGGCCAGCTCCGGCACCACACCGCCGTATTCAACGTGGATGTCCACCTGGCTGAACAGGGCATCAGCCAACAGACCGCGCTCCGTATCGTAGAGCGCTACACCCGTCTCATCGCAGGAGGTTTCAAGGCCCAGAACTAACATTTTCAGCACCGTAATCAAGCAGCTACGCATGATACTGGCTGCGCGGGCCTCAAACCAGCAGCACCGCTGCAAATTACCATTTCAGGTATAGGTTCAGTTTGAAAAAAATGCGACAGAAAAGAGCAGGTCCCCTGACCCCATAAAAATTCAAGCTCAGCCAACACTCCATCCCGGGGTCTTTGCAAAACACCCTCTATCGGGATAGACTACGCGCCCTTTAATGGTGCTGGCTACGTCCCGTGCCCCAAAATCCGTAGTAATGAGGTCAGTACTTAATGCCCCATATCAAGATCAAGGAAAACGAGCCCTTCGACGTGGCCCTCAGACGTTTCAAGCGGTCCTGCGAAAAAGCAGGCGTTCTCGCCGAAGTACGTAAGCGCGAGCACTATGAAAAGCCTACCACCGTGCGCAAGCGTGCTGGTGCCGCCGCCGTAAAACGCCACCTGAAGAAGCTCTCCCGCGAAAACCGCAAGCGCGTTCGTTTGTACTAAGGTCTCCGGCGCGCCAAAATGAGCGACGACTCTCTCTCCTCGCCAGCTATCGCACAAACGATCAGGGCGGCTATGAAGGCCGCCATGAAAGCAAAAGACAAAGAACGCCTGTCCACTATCCGCTTAATCCTCGCTGATTTTAAGCGCATCGAAGTCGATGAGCGCATAGAGATCGATGATGCGCGCGCCCTCGCTGTGCTGGATAAAATGGTCAAGCAACGTCGAGATTCCGCCCAGCAGTACGCCGATGCAGGACGCGATGAACTGGCCACAATAGAAAACGCCGAAATTGCTGTTATTCAGGAGTACTTGCCCGCCCAATTAAGCGAGAAAGAACTCAGCGCCATGGTCGATACGGCCATTGCGGCCAGCGATGCCACTGGTATGGCTGCCATGGGGCCGGTCATGGGGCAACTCAAACCACAACTACAGGGCCGCGCAGACATCGGTGCGGTCAGCAAACTGGTCAAACAACGCCTCAACGGGTGATCATCGGGGCACGCTGCCCCACTTTCGACACTAAACTTTTTCCGGCCGGCGTGGTTCAATAGCGGCCTGATTCAATGCCGCGACACCCCACATGGCCGGACGGATACCCCAAGCTTTTCTGGATGACCTGCTGGACCGCGTCGACATCGTCGAAGTGATAGACAGACGCGTCAAATTGAAAAAGGCCGGCAAGAATTACTCTGCCCGCTGCCCATTCCACGACGAGAAAACCCCCTCATTCAGCGTCAATCCCGACAAACAGTTTTATTACTGCTTCGGCTGTGGTGCAGGCGGCAATGCACTCACCTTTGTCATGGAGTACGACAACCTGGAGTTTCCACAGGCGGTAGAAAACCTGGCTGGCAGCACAGGCATGGAAGTTCCCCGAGAACCGCGTCCCGGTGACCTCGACCCGAGGCAAAAGGAAGAGAGCAGTAAACCGCTGTATGCGCTCATGGAGCAGGTGTCTCTTTACTACCAAAAACAGTTGCGCAGCCATGAACAGGCGCACCATGCCGTGGACTATCTAAAAGGGCGCGGCCTTTCAGGCGAAATCGCCAAGCAGTTTGGTCTGGGCTTTGCACCGCCGGGCTGGGATAACCTGCAGAATGCTCTGGGTAGCACCGAAGAACAGCGCGAGTTGCTTATCAAAGTCGGGATGCTGGTGAAAAACGAGAACGGCAAGATCTACGACCGCTTCAGAGACCGCATCATGTTTCCCATTCGCGATCGGCGCGGCCGGGTCATCGCCTTTGGTGGCCGGGTACTGGGAGACGACAAGCCCAAATACCTCAACTCACCAGAGACTGAGATTTTTCACAAGGGACGCGAGCTTTATGGGCTGTACGAGGTGCGTCAGACCAACCGCAAACTCGAGCGAATTATGGTAGTCGAAGGCTACATGGACGTCATTGCGCTGGCACAGCACGGAATCACCTACGCCACTGCGACACTCGGCACCGCCACCAGCCCCGCGCATCTGGAACGGGTTTACCGCCTGTGTCCAGAGGTGGTTTTTTGTTTTGACGGCGATGAAGCCGGACGCAAAGCAGCCTTTCGAGCGCTGGAAGCTGCACTCCCGAGCATGGAGGATGGCCGTCAGGCCAGATTCCTCTTCCTCCCCGATGGACAGGACCCGGACGATGCCGTGCGCGCCGGCGGTCAATCACACTTTGAGCATCTCCTGGGTGAGGCTGTGCCTCTGGAGACTTTCCTGTTCGAGTCTGTAGTCCAGGGACTGGACATCAGTAGTCTGGATGGCCGCGCGCGTATGAGCAAGCAGGCCCTGCCCTACCTTCGGCAGCTACCTGAGGGCGTCTATCGCCAGTTGATGTTCCAGGATCTGGCCGCGCGCACCGGCCTGGAACTGAGCAGCCTCATGCAGTTGGAGACCCCGCCTCCGCCCGTTGAAGTGACACCCGATTACCACTCCTCGGACGACCATGAGGAGGAACCCCCACCAGGCTACGGTGACCTGCCAGATATACCCAACCAAACGGCGCCACCCCAACGTGGACAGCACTTTCAGAGGCCTGCTCCGGGGTTTTCCAACCTAGCCCAAGCGGCTCTCGCGCTGTTACTACATCAGCCGGATATCGCGCGACTAATCTCTGCAGACTTGCTCAACGATATTGACGACGAAGACGGAGAACTACTGCGGGAAGTGCTGCAGCTGCTTCACCGCCGACCGGAATCCAGTACTGCCATGCTGCTGGGGCACTGGTACGGGACCGCTCAGGGCAACTTGCTCAACCAACTGGCAGGACAGGAACGTCTTATTCCCACTACTGGCATCGAGCAACAGTTTGTCGACACCATGCGGGCATTGGCCAACCTGCCCCAGCAATCAAAATTATCAGCGCAGGTCGACAAATTGAAACTTACCAACTACGCTGAAGTCAGCGAGCTGGAAAAACAACGCCTGCGGGAAATGCTGCAGGAGAAATTGCGGCGGGACACACTCCGCAACAAGCCCAGTGAGTGAGATAAGGTCGCGATTCGGCATCCGGAACACGCCGTCTCACTGTGTTTAGTGCGGTTGAAACCTTACAATTTAATCCCCATATACCCCGGGTAAGGGTTTGTGCTAATCGTGGGTCAAAAACACGTCCATCACAAATATTCCATACTTTCTTATAGGTAAGTGCCTGGTTTCTGGTTATAATCGCCGGCTAATTTTTTTCCCACTTTTCAGGGTCTCCTCTTAATGTCAAATGTCGCGCATCAACAATCCCGTCTCAAGGATCTTATTGCCAAGGGCAAGGAACAGGGCTACCTGACTTACTCCGAGGTGAATGACCACCTACCCCAGGACATTTCCGACCCGGATCAGGTCGAAGACATCATTCAGATGATCAATGACATGGGCATCCAGGTGTTCGAAGCCGCACCCGATGCGGATGAGCTGTTGATGACCGAAGGCGACTCTTCCGCAGACGATATTGCAGCGGCGGAAGCGGCTGCGGCACTGGCTGCGGTTGAGACCGAAGCAGGCCGAACCACGGATCCGGTGCGCATGTATATGCGCGAGATGGGCACAGTTGAACTGCTCACCCGCGAGGGCGAAATCGTTATCGCCAAGCGCATTGAGGAAGGCATTCGCGAAATGCTGGCTGCTCTGGCCCTGTTTCCCGGTGCGGTAAAGAGCGTACTTGGGGATTACGAACTCGTCGCCAAGGAAGAGCGACGCCTGGCGGATATCATGGTGGGATACCTGGACCCTGCTGAAAACGTCCCCTCTGCGGCAGAAGTAGCAGAGGCTACCGCGGCCGCCAATGCGGCGGCGGCCACTGCCGGTGCCGCTGCCACTGACGAAGATGATGAAGACGAGGTAGATACCGGGCCGGACCCTGTGGAAGCGAAAAAGCGCTTTGCCGCCCTCAAGCGCCAGCACAACAAAACTGAGAAGGTCATTGCTCAGAAAGGTCGCCTGGACAAAGCTTCCGTCAAAGAAATGGAAAAACTGGGTGAACTGTTCAAGTTTTTCAAGTTTACGCCCCGGATTTCCGACCCCCTCAGTGATACACCGCGCAATCTGTTAATCGGCATTCGCGACCAGGAACGCGAAATTATGCGCCTAGCGATAAAAGTTTGCGGCATGCCACGCAAGGACTTTATCGCGACCTACCAGGGTTCCGAGACAGACTCCAAATGGATAGGCCGTCTCACACGCAAAAAAGAATACGGTCCCAAGTTGGCTGCGCACAAGGAAGACATTCAGCGCATGCAGCGCCGGATCGCCCAGATCGAGGTCAAAAGCGGTCTTTCGGTTGCCGAGATCAAGGAAATCAATCGCAGCATGTCGATGGGCGAGGCCCGGGCACGTCGCGCGAAAAAGGAAATGGTAGAGGCCAACCTGCGTCTGGTTATCTCCATTGCAAAAAAGTACACCAATCGCGGCCTGCAGTTCCTGGATCTCATCCAGGAAGGCAACATCGGACTGATGAAGGCTGTGGACAAGTTCGAATATCGCCGTGGCTACAAGTTTTCCACCTACGCCACCTGGTGGATTCGCCAAGCCATCACGCGCTCCATCGCTGACCAGGCCCGCACTATTCGTATTCCGGTGCACATGATTGAGACTATCAATAAGCTGAACCGAATTTCGCGACAGATGCTGCAAGAAATGGGACGCGAACCCTCTCCTGAAGAACTGGGTGAGCGCATGGACATGCCTGAAGACAAAGTACGCAAGGTCCTGAAAATCGCCAAGGAACCCATCTCCATGGAGACGCCCATAGGCGATGATGAGGACTCCCACCTGGGCGACTTCATTGAAGATCACACCATCCACTCACCGGTGGATGCTGCCACCGGCCAGGGCCTGCAGGAAGCTACCAAGGAAGTACTGGCCGGTCTTACAGCCCGAGAAGCTAAAGTGCTGCGTATGCGTTTCGGTATTGACATGAACACCGACCACACTCTGGAAGAGGTGGGCAAGCAGTTTGATGTCACGCGGGAGCGAATTCGTCAGATCGAAGCCAAAGCATTGCGCAAGCTGCGTCACCCCACCCGTTCTGACTATTTGCGCAGCTTTCTCGACGAGACCTGAGCAACTGTCTCATTCACGGACACATTCCACTGAATGTGTCCGACCTCTCACTGCCTATTGAACTATGGAGCAGGAACCGCCTCTACCGCTGTAGTATTGGGAGGCTCATACAAGTGCACCTAAAAATCGTCGGGAGTAGCTCGCGTGCGGAAAACAAAAGTCGTTATTGTCGGCGGTGGTTTCGGGGGTATGTTTACTGCCAGGAAGCTGCATAAGCTCTGCGGTGAAGACCTTGAAATCGAACTGATCAGCAAGATCAACTATTTCGTCTTTCAACCCCTGTTACCGGAAGTCGCCGCGGGCACGCTGAATGCCCAGGATGCTGTCACTCCCTTGCGCAACCTGCTCAGTGGTGTGCATGTTCGCCTGGCAGAAGTTACCGCTGTAGACCTGGAAGCCAAACAGGTTATTTTGCTTCAGGGCCAAAAAAAATTACTGCAGCGAGTGGACTACGACCACCTGGTGATCACCACCGGACAAATCGCCAATCTTTCGCTATTTCCAGGATTTGAAGACCACAGCCTCACCATGAAGGACTTGTCGGACGCTCATCGACTGCGCAACCACGTCATTGAATGTATGGAAATGGCCGATGTCACACGATTTGCCGACATCAAACAACGCGCACTGACATTTGTCGTGGCGGGGGGCGGGTTCTCGGGAGTAGAGACCATGGGTGAGCTGGCGGAAATGATTGAACGTATTCTGCCCCAATACCCTAACATCCAGGCTCATGAAATTCGCATGGTCATGATTCAACTCGGGAACCGGGTCCTGCCTGAACTGCCTGAACGACTCAGTGAGTACACGCTGGAGCAACTGCAGAAACGAGGTGTCGAAGTCTGGCTGAATACCGGCATTCAATCGGCCACACAACAGGCTGTCTACACCAACGACGAGCGATCATTGCCGACACGCACTATCGTCACCACCATTGGCAATGGACCCTCGCCCTTTGTGCAGTCACTGCCCATTAAACTTGAGCGCGGACGCATTCCAGTGAGCCAGCAACTGCAGGTGATCGGTGTAGAAAACGTCTCGTCGATAGGCGATGCCGCGCTAATTCCACTCAACAACAATGCGGATAGCCCAGCCTTTGCACCGCCTACCGCACAGTTTGCGGTAGCCCAGGCGAACACTCTGGCCGAAAACCTGGTCAACGACACGCGCGGTCAACCGCTGAAGGCATTTCAGTTCGAGGCTTCGGGGATAATGGCTTCGCTGGGCGGTTATCGCGGCGTAGCGGAAATTTTTGGACGACGCGTCAGCGGTTTACCCGCCTGGGTAGTATGGAGAATTGCCTACATCGGCATGCTCCCGGGGATTGCCACCAGAATACGCGTGGGCCTGAATTGGCTGTTCGACTACTTTTTGCCCCGCACTATCGTGTACATGGCCGAAAGCGATCGCCCTGCAACTCGCTACCTTGATTACTCTAAAGGCGAAGTAGTACAACGAGCCAACGAAGTCCCGGCAGGTTTCTATGTGGTGGTGCGTGGCCGACTGAAACAGGAACTGCACGAGCCTGACGGCGAGATCATCTCGCGCGAGTTACAAGCTGGCGCTACCTGGGGGTCGCGGGCCCTGAAAGAGTCTCGCCTCACTCACGGCAAAATCACCGCGCTGGAAGATACCAAACTGCTGTTGGTTGGCAGCGAAGATTTTCAGCGCCTGCGCAATACCTATGGCCCCTTGAATGAGCTTCTCACCGCCAGGCAGAAATAACCTCCCTCCAAATCTACATAGGCGGAAGAGAAATCACTCACCAGTGGTCAGGTATTGTGCCGACGTTGTTCCACGTAAATTGCCACGGTCACATGGGCTGACCATTCCTCTCGCTTTGACTGCCAACCGCCTAGTCAGCCCCGCTATCCGGCTGAGTGCATGATACACACCATCTGCATACCGCTTGCGCCAATTTACAGGTATTGCCGCTGCGACATCTTTGGGGTGAAGGTGGACCACTTGGAGCCAATGTCCCACTGACTCAGCGCACCTAAACCTTTCTCCCCCGGCTAGATCGCGATTACTCTGTGACCTGCACTCCACGCCAGAAAGCCACCCGATCGGCAATTTCAGCCGCAGCGGGCTTAGGCTCAGGGTAATACCACACCGCATCGACGTTAGTCTCCCCATCGACCACCAGAGAATAATAGTGCCCCATACCCTTCCAGGGGCAATGGCTGGTAGTAGTGCTGTTTTGAATATACTGGTGCTGCAGAGTATTGCTGGGGAAATAATGATTGCCCTCTACCACCACCGTATCATCTGACTCCGCTACAACCTGTCCCTGCCATATTGCTTTCATATTGCCTTTCTCCTGATGGAAGCACGTGAAGGTTTTACGACATTGTGTTGATTTACTATACGTCGTACCAATAGACTGGGATCATATCAGTTCACAAATACCTGCGTTTTGAGTACGCTAGCGCTCTGTTTGTATTTGCCAACCGATAGTGATCGACTTCGTCCTTTCATTTCCGCAGGCCGTGCTAAGCTACAAAGGACATCGCAACTCGATTTCAATATGAAGCCCGCCAAAAATCAGAACTCTGTCTACCAGGACCATATTGGCAGCCATCAGCTGATTGCCTCCTTCGTACCGCACACAGCGGATGTTGATGACCCGCGCGACAGGGGCGGCAATCCTTGTCTACTATCGATACTTGAGAACGCTCCGGAAAATCTCCCACCGACCACACTCAAAGTGACGCACTGCCAAAGTTGGCCAACTCGCCACAAGGCACAGGCCATGATTGCTGTTGTCTGTTACACCGCCAGCGGTCAGTCGATTCGATGCTGCGGGCACGGACTGCTCGCTGCCGCGCATAGCTGGCTGGAAAGATTACAGTGTGCGGAACTGTCACTTCTAATGGGCGGCAGCGTGGTACACAGTTGGCGCGAGCAGGCAGTTACCTGGCTGCGTTTTAAGCGCCTGTCGATCACCCCTCTTCCTGTCCCAGAATGGGCAGAGGAAGTCTTTCCCGAGCAA